>DASUCP010000104.1:0-6004 GCA_036275975.1 Sphingomicrobium sp. | reverse complement strand
TCGACGGACGAGCTCCTGCTCCGCCCGGCCTTCGATGGGCTCGAATCCGGGCGCAATCCCCGCTTCGGCCGGGAAGGCCGCAAGTAGCGACTGCGCGAAGCTGTGGATCGTCTGGATCTTGAGCCCGCCCGGACAGTCGAGAACGCGCGCGAAAAGCTGGCGAGCGCGCTCTCGGCTGCGCGGATCGTTGGACTCCCCAAGTGCAAGCAGGTCCGAGGCGAGATCGCTGTCCTTCATGCGCACCCACTTGGCCAGCCGATCGCCAATGCGGTTCGCCATTTCGGCGGCCGCTGCCTTGGTGAACGTAAGGCACAAGATGGACTCCGGAGCGACACCGTTCAGGAGCAGACGAAGCACCCGTGCGGTAAGGACGTGAGTCTTGCCGGTGCCAGCCGAGGCAGACAGCGCGGCGTGGACCTGCGGATCGGCAGCCGCCGCCTGGCTTCCCTGGAGCGGCTTCAGAGTATCGATGCGCGTGCTCATGCGGCTTCCAAAGCGTTGCCGCGGGCCATAGACAGCGCTCGAATGTGCAGGAGTCGCTGATGAGCAACGGCAACGACGATCTCGACAAGGCCAGCGAGGAACGCCGTGCCAAGCTTGTTAAAGCGGGCGTTGCGGTCGGCATCGGCTCCGCCGCCATCGTCGCGGCACTGCTGTACGCCTCGAAGGTCAAGAAAAGACCGCGCAAATAGGTTCATCAGCGGCCGTACCATTCTTCGAGCCGCATCAGCTGGTCATAGTCGCCATAGGGCGCATAGGCGGGATTGAGCTTCGCCGTGAACGGCTCCGTCCCGGTGAGATAATCCTTCGCCACCTGAGCGAAATTGTCCGCTGCATGGGCCAGGAATTCTCCCGGCCCCATGTCCTTGTCGGGGCACATCAGCCGTCCAAAATTGCCGCGATATCGCTGCAGTGACCAATATTCGAATGCTTCTGGATCGCCGCTGACCCCCTCGAACCCGCCGGCGCGGCCGATCAGTCCCAATAGGCCAAGCTGCAATGCGAAGCCTTCATTCACCGACTTTTGCGACGGCGGCTTTCCCGTTTTATAATCGATTATCGCAAGGCCGCCGCCTGCAAGCCGATCGATGCGGTCCGCGCGGCCGTGAACGAGGATTCCTGACAGCGGCGTGTCGCCTTTGATCTCTGCCTTGAGCGGTCGTCGGCCGGCAGCCTGGTTCTTTCGTTCCAGGTCCGCGATCCAGTCGATCGCCTCGAGCAGCCGCGGCGTCCACAGAGCCCGAAGCATCGGATGAATCGCCTCGTGCGCCAGCAGCCGTTCGGCGCGCTCGCGAAGCGCGTCCGGATTGCAGTCGTCGTGGAGCAGCCACTGTTCGAAGACCTTGTGAACGGCCTCGCCTTTCCACCGTGCGGTGTGGTCGGCGTCGACCGGGTCCTCGGCTCTCAGCTTCAGGATCGCGCTCGCGTAGAAAGCGAATGGATCGGCTTTAAGCCGGTCGACCGATGTGACAGAGATCTTGTCCGGCCTTTGTTCGGGCGGGGGCACGGGAGCTGGTCGAGCGGCAGGACGGACCGTTCCCGGATCGTCGAACGCGACCGCAAGGCGCTCCAATGGATAGTCTCGCGGCAGACCGCCGCTCATCGCGTTCAATCGAAGCAGGAAACGCGAGGCGACGGTCGGCGACCGGCTGTCCCGCCGGGCGCGCGTAATCAGGACTTCCGGAGCACCGAGGGCGCTCGCGAAATCATGCGCCGCAAGGCCGATGCGGAATTCGAGCGTCGGCATGCCGAGCGTCGTACGAACCTTCGGCGGAAGCCAGGCGTCGGGTTGCGGCAACGCTGGCCAGACTCCTTCGTTCAATCCGCCAAGAACGACGAGATCTGCGCTCTGCAGGCGCGCTTCGAGCAGGCCCCAGATGAAAATTCGCGGATGGCCGCCGTAAGGTGGCCGGACCGCCTGTTCGTCAAGTAAGCGGCGAAGCAGAGGGACGGCTTCTTCGGAGCTGACACTCAGGCGAGCCGCCGCCTCCGACGCCTGCAGGTCAGCAAGCAATTCCGCCGCTAGTCGTCCCGCAGGTCCGCGCCACGCGGCGTCTCCGGCGAGCGTCTCAGCCGCCGCTGAAAGGGTGGTTGCGAGCTCCGCCAGCGTCATCGACCTCGCGAAGAGCCCATCGAGTCCGGCAACCCTGCTGCGAAGGACCGACCACGCCTGCATGCCACCTTTTTCCGTGAACCATGCGTTCAAACCCGCGATGCCCGCGGCCGGGCGTGGCCCGCGCAGCTTCAGGTCCAGCGCGCGGACTGCATCGAGCCAGCCAACGCGTTCATCACCCTCGCCTCCGACAAACGGGTGCTTGAGCAACGCGAGAAGGGACACCGGAGCGAGCTCTTCGGCAGCAGCGGCCGCAATTCCCATGATCAGGGTTCCGGCGGGCATTTGCGAGAGTGGACGCCCGGCGCTGTCGTCTGCTTCGATTCCCCACCGCGCGAGCAAAGCGGACACACGGGCCGCCAGCTGGCGATCAGGAGTCACAAGTGCCGCAGTCTTGCCCGGAGTCTCGAGCGCCTCCCGGAGCACAAGGGCAATCGCCTGCGCTTCGGTAGCAGGATCCGAAAGTTCGGCAAGGCGGATGCCGTTCAGCCGGCGCTCGGCCGGCCTGAGCCTCTCCCACTTGTGAGAGAAATCCGGCGCAGCCATCGCGTTCGCGACTGCTCGCCCCCGGGCCGGCGAGGAAACCGCACGGCCTGACCAGCGCCAGCGCCGCACTTCCTCCCGGCCGACCCCGATGCGATCGAGCAGCAGCTTCAGATGGAACTGAGGATGCGTGGACTCGGCGCGGCCATTTTCATTGGGGCCCAGCGCGTCCCATTCTTCTCTCGGCAAAATGTCGTCGAGCCACAGTCCGGGAAGCACCACCATCCCCTCGGGCATCCGAGCGACCCTGCCGACCAGCGCTGCGACGGCGGGCGCGGCGGTCGTGATTCCCGCCGCGACTGTGAAAGCTGGCGGCGGCTCTGTCTTCCATCGGTCCGCAAGACGATGAAGGAGGCGATTGCGCCTTTCGGCCAGGTCGAGTTGCCCGCGTTCGGCCAGCAGCCCCGGCCAGACCTCGTATATCAGTTGCAACTTCTGAAGCGACTTTTCCCAGTGCCTCGCCAAGTCGGTGGTGTCAGTCACCGCATCGCGAAGGTGGACGGGGTCGATTTCCTCAACCAGCAACGCGTCAAGCGTTCGCGCGAGATCGGCGGCTAGCCGCAATCCTTCCGCCGAGCTTCCCGCGCCAACGATCGAGGCTAGCGTCAGCAATCGCTCGGTTGCGTCGACCGCAGGCGGCAGCGGTTCACCGGCGTCGCCGGCATCGAGCGCTCCGCCGATGCGTTCGTCGATTTCAGGATCGCCGATGGGAATCAGCCTCGGCAGCAGCAGGCCACCTTCGCTGGCGCGAACAAATGCCTCGGTGACAGCACGGACGGCGCGGTTGTTAGGAAGAAGAATGCGGCCCCGGGCAAGGCCAAGCGGCTCGCTGGCAAATCGCTGGATCAGCCCCGCGGCGAGTGCATCGGCGAAGGACCGATGGGATGGGATGCTGAAGATGGGTAGGCGCCGCGACGCCTCAGGCATTCTCGAGCGCCGTTTCCGTCATCTGGATCGATTGCGGCGTTCCGACGTCGAACCACAGACCCTGGTGGACGGCGCCGAAGCACCGGCCCTCCTCAATAGCGCGATCCCAAAGCAGATTGGTCGAGAACGGTCCCTCTGGCGCGTCGCGCAGCAGTCGCTTCGATAAGATCTGGATGCCGGTGAAAACGAAAGGCGCAACGTGGCTCTTTTCCCGCCGCTTTAGCCGGCCTGAGCGGTCCATGTGGAAGTCGCCGATGCCCTTGTGATTAAGCGCTCGCGCCTGCGGTACCAGCAACAGAAGAGCATCCATCTTGGAGTCGTCCCAATGCGACGCGAGCAGCTTCAGCGTGTCCGCGGGCCCGTCGATCCAGAGGTTGTCGCTGTTCAGCGCCAGGAAGGGATCGCTGTCGATCAGCGGCGCGGCTTTCACGAGGCCTCCGCCGGTCTCCATCAGAAGCTTGCGCTCGTCGGATATGACAACATCAAGTCCGTGATCGCGCGTTTCTAAATGCGCTTCGAGCGCGTCCGCCAAATAATGGACGTTGACCACGACCTTCTTGACGCCTGCGGCGCGCAGCTTCTCGAGCACGTGGTCGAGCAAGGCCTTGCCGCCCACCTCAATCAATGGCTTGGGCCTAGTCGCGGTCAACGGGCGCATCCGCTTGCCGAGACCAGCGGCCATGATCATCGCCGTATGTGGCACTTCGGCGGGCACTTCCGCGCGCAGTCGAAGGGCTCGCTTCGACTGGCTCATGCCGCCTGCTTCCACGGCTGGCGGCGGCGTTCGGGCGCAATGTTCGCGTCGAACCAGTCGCGTACCGGCGTGAGGTGCGGCTGCGCAAGATCGCGCTCCAGAAGACCCCACATGCGTGGCTGAAACTGGCGATAGTGCGGCTTGTTGTCGCGCTTCCACAGCCGGGTGAAGACACCAAGGATGCGGGTGTTACGCTGGGCAGCGACGGCCCAATAGGCACGCTCGAACGCTTCTTCCTGACCCGTCGCAGCAACATAGCGGTCGATCATCGCCCGCTCGATGGTTGGCGGGACGTCCCGGCGCGCATCTTCGAGCACCGAGGCAAGGTCGTAAGCGGGGTGGCCGGCGACTGCGTCCTGGAAGTCCAACAGCCCGAAATGAGCCACACCTTTGCGATCGCCGACCAGCATGATGTTCTCGGCGTGGTAATCGCGAAGCACGGTGACAGGACTGAGACCATCGTTCGCGACGGGACCGAGCACAGCCGACCAGGCGGCGCGATAGCCTTCCACGTCCACTTCCGCTCCGACGGCAGGACAATACCATTCGGTGAACAGCTTCAATTCCTCGAGCCATTGGTCGAGCGCGTGCGGCCGAAGGCCCTCCATCGCCGGATGCTGGTGCAAGTGGATCAGCACGTCCGTCGCCAGCTCGTACAGCTCGCGTTCCCTTGCTGGGTCCTCGTCGAGGAACTCGCGAAGGCGCCAGTCGCCAAAATCGCCAAGCAGCAGCAGACCTTTATTGAGATCGCGCGCGAGGATTTGGGGCGCGCTCAGACCTACTGAGGTCAGCCATTCGGCGACTGCAATAAACGGCCGCGGATCCTCGTGAGGCGGAGGCGCGTCCATCAGCACCGCGGTGCGGTTGCCGTTCACAATGCGGAAGTATCGCCGGAAGGATGCGTCGCCGGCCAGCGGCAGGATCTCAGCGCCCTCCCAACCGCATGAGGCAAGGAATTCAGGGGCATGCGCCGGCGGTTTCATTTGGGAGGCCATCGTCCTTCCCATGACGGGGGCACCTTGGCTGTCAAGATTCTGTCGCCATTCTGTCCGAAAGCGAGCGACAGGGCGAGCGCTTCGGGCCACACTCCGGCCCGCTCAGGCCATTCGACGAGCAGGACCGCGTCGGCCCCAGAATCAAGTCCAAGCTCCTCGAGTTCCGACGTCTTTTCGACGCGGTAGAGGTCGACGTGCCAGACCGGAGGACAGAGGTCCTCATAGGGCTGGACGATCGCGAAGCTCGGGCTCGGGACCTCGCCTTCATGACCGAGCGCCGCGATGAAGCCTCGAGCAAGGGCGGTCTTGCCCACTCCTAGTGGCCCCGCCAGCGTAATCACGTCGCCGGGTCTTGCCACGGCGGCGAGTCCAGCACCGAGCCGAGCCGTCGCCTGCTCGTCTTTCAGGATCATCGCGTGCCGCGCGGGATGTTGAGCGTCACGACGGTCCCCTTCCCCTGCACGGACTCAAGCTCCACCGTTCCGCCGTGGGCCTCGATGAATTGGCGCGTCAGGGGCAGGCCGAGGCCGAGCGCCGCCTCCCCGCGCACCCCTGCTTCGACGATGCGATCGAAGCGATCGAACACGCGCGGAAGATCTTCAGGTGCGATTCCCGAGCCATTGTCGCGGATCCGGATCGTGGCATGGCTCTCATCGCCGTCGGCGGTCAGCA
>DASUCP010000103.1:0-2255 GCA_036275975.1 Sphingomicrobium sp. | reverse complement strand
GTTCGCGCTGGCGACGCCTGCTGCAGCGCAGACATTTCCACCGCTCACGGGTCGCGTGGTCGACCAGGCACATCTGCTGACGCCGGCGCAGGTGGCGGACCTTTCGAGCAAGTCGGAGGCGCTGGAAGCTCAAAGCGGACGGCAGTTCGTCATTGCGACGGTCAACAGCCTCGAAGGCTATCCGATCGAGGATTATTCCTACCGCCTCGGGCGCTACTGGAAGATTGGCAGCGCCAAGAACAACGACGGCGTCCTGCTCGTGGTCGCGCCAAACGAGCGGCACGTCTGGATCGCGACCGGCTACGGCGCCGGCGGATTCATGACCGACGCGATGTCGGGCGTGATCATCCGCGAGGACATTCTCCCGCACTTCAAGCAGAACCCGCCCGATTACGGTGGCGGGATCGAAGCCGGCGCGAACGCGATCATCAAGCAGATGAGCCTTCCGGCCGACCAGGCTGCGAAGAACGTGGCCGCTGCTCAGCAGGCGCAGCAGCAGCGCCAGCATTCAGGCGGAAACCCGCTTCCGGTCATCTTCTGGTTCATGGTCATCGGCTTTGTGGTCCTGTCGCATTTCCGGCGCGCCTATGGCCGGCGCTATCGGACGAGATCGGGGGGCATCAGCCCGTGGGTGGTGCTGTGGGGCCTTAATGCGCTTTCGAATTCCGGCCGTCGCAGCGGCTGGGGCGGAGGCGGCTGGGGCGGCGGCTCGTGGGGTGGCGGCGGCTTCGGCGGAGGCGGCGGCTTCTCCGGCGGCGGAGGATCGTTCGGCGGCGGCGGAGCGGGGGGCAGCTGGTGATCCGACTGACCGACGCTGACCGCGAAAAGGTCTCGGCGGCGATCGCTGCCGCGGAGGCGAACAGCAACGGCGAGATTGTCGCGGTCGCGACCCCGATCAGCGATGCCTATCACGACGTGGCGCTGCACTGGGCGCTGGTTCCGCTCTTCGCGGTGCTCGCCTGGGCGGCATGGCGGCCGACGGCGCTCATCTGGTGGTACGATTTCCTGTTCGGCGGCTGGTCGCCCGATCCGACTGAAAGCCAGCTGCTGACGCTGCTGATGTTCTTTGCGGCGCTGAAGTTCACGGTCGCGCTGCTGATCCTCAAATGGATGCCGCTCCGCCTTTTCCTTACACCAGCGGCTACCAAGCACCGGCGGGTTCGGCGACGCGCAGTGACGATCTTCAAGGCGGCGGCGGAGAAGCGCACTGCCGGCCGCACCGGCATCCTCATCTATCTCTCGATCGCGGAACGGCGCGCGGAGATCGTCGCCGATGAGGCGATCCTGAGGGTGACCGACGATCATACCTGGGGGGAAGCGATGACCGCGTTGCTTACCGAAGTGCGCGAAGGCCGGGTCGGGGATGGCATTTGCGCCGCAATCGAGCGGGTCGGCGTGGTGCTTTCCGAGCATTTCCCGCGTTCTGCCGAGGACATCAACGAAATCCCGGATAAGCTGATCGAACTATGAACCTCGACGATTTGCCTCCGCCCGAAGTCATGTGGGCGGGGAAGTTCGTGCGGGCGCTCAGGCGGGGCAAATGGGAATATGCGAGCCGCACCAACAACATCAACGCCGTCGTCATCCTCGCCGAATATGAGGGCAAGGCGATCCTGATCGACCAGCCGAGGGTGCCACCCGATTGCCGCTGCATCGAGCTTCCGGCCGGCCTCGTCGGCGACGAGGACCCGAACGCCAGTCCCGAAAGCACTGCGATCAAAGAGCTGGAGGAAGAGACCGGCTTTACCGCCGAGCGGGTCGAGCGCTTGGGCGAGTTCTACGCGTCGCCCGGCATGGTTTCGGAAAGCTTCACGCTGGTGCGTGCGCATGGCGTTCGCAAGATCGGTGAAGGCGGGGGCGATGAGAATGAGGACATCAACGTCCACCTCGTCGCCCGCGCGGACATACCGAACTTCGTCGAGCAGAAACGCGCCGAGGGGTTCGGCGTGGACGTCAAGCTGCTGATCTTCATGAACTTCTGAACCCGCGCGCCGCTAATGGCGTTCACAAGCCATGGCTCGCCTAGTCCACCTTTCCGATCTTCATTTCGGGGCTCACGATCAGAGGCTGGTCGAAGAGGTCGAATCCGAGCTCGACCGGCTGAAGCCCGACCTTATCGTCATCAGCGGCGACTTCACCCAGCGCGCCCGAACCGAGCAGTTCCGCGAAGCGTGCCACTTTTTAGAGAAACTGCGCGACAGCGGCCACGAGGTGCTTGGCGTCCCTGGCAACCACGATGTGCCGCTCTACGACGT
>DASUCP010000102.1:0-8761 GCA_036275975.1 Sphingomicrobium sp. | reverse complement strand
GATGAGTCGCCGAGCGTCAGCTTGGTCTCGACCGTCTGGCCGCGCTGGACGGATGCCGGCGCGGGCCCGACGAACTGCAGGTCGATCTGGAACTGCCCGTTGCGGACCTGCGGATAAACCTTTGAGACGCTTAGATGGTATGTCCTGCCGTCCACGTCGGCGGTTGCGGCCTGCCCGACCTGGACGCGCCCGAGATAGAATTCATCGACGTCCGCCTGGAGCTTGTTGCCCCCGGCGCTGTCGATCTGGCCGATGCGCTCGCCCTGCTGGAGAGACTGGCCGAGCTGGATGTCGAATCCGCTTAACTGGCCGGTGACCGGCGCATGGATGTTGAGCTGACCCAGGCTGTTCTGAGCGACACCCATGCTGCTGTTGAGCGAGGTCGCAGCGGCCCTCAGCTGGTTCAGCTGGCTCGATTGGAGCGCTTCCGTCTGGGCGATGCTCTGCTTGAGGATTTGCAGCCGCTGCGTCTGGTACTGGAGGTCGTCCTTCGTGTCGTTGAAGGTCTTCATCGCGACGAAGCCCTTCGCCGCAAGCTCCTTCTGCAAGTCATACAGGCGGCGAGCCTTGGCGAGGTCCGTCTCCGCCTGATTCAAATCGCGCAGGTTCGAGTTGCGAGTTTGCGTGAGCGCGAGCTCCTGGCTGCGCATATTGTTGAGCTGCTGCTCGACCTCGGCCTGCTTCTCGAGCGTCGAAAGCTGGAGCTCGGCATTCGACAACACTGCGAGCAGCTGGCCCTGGACCACCTGAGCGCCGTCATCGACCATTTTCTTGTCGACGCGCCCGCCTTCTACGGCGTCGAGATAGACGGTCGTGAGCGGAGTCACGCGGGCCCTGAGCGGGAGAAAATCGTCGAACACGCCGGACTGGGCGGGAGCAATCGCCAGTCGGTCACGGCTCACCGTCACCGCGTCCGCGCGTGGGGCGAACAGCCAGAAGATCAGGACGAGCAGGACAACCGCCGCGCCCGCGCCCGCGATGATGATTCGACGATCGATGCGCTTGCGCTCGACGACGCGATCCATCGCGCCGCCGGACACCGCTTCCGTCCGTACAGGTTTACGCAATTCCACGAGACTCACTGTCCACCTTTGGGCAGTGGTTGTCCGGAATCGGACAGTGAAATGGGGCCGGAGAACCGCCCCTCCCCTCTACAAATGTAGCTCGCTCGAATTTCCATCACCCCTATCGCTGCAAGCCCCATGCCAATCGAAAATCGCCGAATTGCGCCTTGAGTACTGTTCGTTTCCGGACAGTGACGCTACAGACGTAGCGTGGAAGACCAATTCAAGCTGGCCGTAGTCGTCGACGACGATCCCGATATCGCGCTCGCCGCGCGTCTCGCTCTGAGGGACATGTTCGAGCGCGTGGAGACGCTCTCGTCCCCCGCCGAGCTTCTGCCGGTCGTGGAGAGCGAGCGGCCGGATGCGATTTTGCTCGATCTCAATTTTCAGCGCGCCGCCACGGACGGCAGCGAAGGGCTGGACTATCTCGGTCGGATCATGGCGCTCGACCCCGACGCTGCCGTGGTGATCATCACTGCACACGGGGCGGTCTCCATCGCAGTGCAGGCGATCAAGAAAGGCGCGAGCGATTTCGTCGCCAAGCCATGGAGTAATGAGCGGCTCGCAGCGACGGTGAGGAGCGCTGCCGCCCTTCGGCGGAGCCGGATCGAGGCGAAGGTCGAGCGCGGCCGGGCGACTGAGCTCGCGCCCTCAACGGGTACTCCGCTGCTCGGCAATTCCGAGGCGATGAAGCGCGTCCGCACGCTCATCGACCGCGCTGCGCCAACCGATGCCAACGTCCTCGTCCTCGGCGAAAACGGCACGGGCAAGGAGATCGTTGCTCGCGAGATTCACCGCCTGTCCCGCCGAAGCGCCGAACCGCTCGTCTCCGTCGATTTGGGAGCAACGGCGGAATCGCTTTTCGACTCTGAGCTGTTCGGCCATATGAAAGGCGCGTTCACGGGAGCCGCCGGCGATCGCATGGGTCGGCTCAAGGCCGCGGACCACAGCACGCTTTTCCTCGATGAGATCGGCAACCTACCGCTGCACCTCCAGCCCAAGCTCCTGACGGCGCTCGAACAGCGCGAGGTCGTGCCGGTCGGCGCCAACAAACCGGTTCCGATCGACGTTCGCGTGGTTGCTGCAACGAACATGTCGCCCGACCAGCTCGCAGACGAGAAGCGCTTCCGCCAGGATCTTCTGTTCCGCCTGAACACGATTGAGATCGCGCTTCCGCCGCTGCGCGAACGGCGCGAGGACGTGCCGGTCCTGCTCAACCATTATCTCGGGCTTTATGCGCGCAAATACGACAAGCCGGAACGCGCCCTTCCGGAGGTCGTGTTGGACGCGCTCGTGCGGCATGATTGGCCCGGCAACGTGCGTGCGCTGCGGCACGCGGCCGAGCGGGCGGTCATCATGGCCGAGGGACAAGCGTATCGGATCGAGGACTTTCCCCTCCCCACGCGCTCGGCAGCGCCGCTCGCCATTGCCAGCGAGACGCTCAACCTCGACCAGCTCGAAAAGCAGATGATCGAGCGCGCACTTCGCATGCACCATTTCAACGTGTCGCTGGCGGCGTCGGAACTGGGCCTTTCACGCGGCGCGCTCTACCGCCGAATGGAGAAGCATGGACTTTAGGCGCAAGTTCGAATTCGGACTGGCGTGGCGGACGATCCTGCTCGTCGGTGCGATCCTGCTCATCGCCAAGGCGGCGACAACTCCGGGCATCCGGGCCGGATTGATCGTGGCCGCGCTGATCGGTGTGGCTGCCTTGGCAAGCCTCTGGGAATTCATCCGCCGCACAAACTTCCTCGTGTCCAGGTTCATCGAGAGCGTGCGTTTCGAAGATTATTCGCAGCGCTTTTCGGACCCGAGCGGCGGCGGGTTCGATGTCCTTGGCGAGACACTCGACCAGGCGCTTCGCACCTTGCAGGCTCGTCACACCGAGGAGTCGGCCGAAGCGCGGTATCTTTCCGCAATCGTCGACGATGCGCCGAGCGCCTTGCTTGCCGTCGATCGCGAGGGGCGGGTCGAAATCCTCAATAAGGCGGCGCGGCAGCTGTTCGCGCGCCAACCGGTTAACCGCGTCGCCGACCTGGATGCGCTCGGGCCTGAACTCGTCTCGGCCATTCGCCTTCCAGCGGGCACCCGCAAGATCACGCGCCTGATCCTCGATGGAGTACCGCAAAAGGCCATCTTTGCGTCGGCGCAAGTTGCACGCCTCGACCGGCCGATCACCGTTCTTTCGATCCTTCCGGTCCAAAGCGAACTTGGAGCGCTCGAGGTGGCTGCGCAGGCCGATCTCGTTCGGGTGCTCACGCACGAAATCATGAACTCATTGACGCCGGTTACATCGCTCGCACGAACGAGCGCCGAACTGGTCGCCGATGCTGCTAAGCGCGACGAAGGTCTGGCGGACGCGAAGACAGCAACGGACACAGTGGCCCGGCGAGCGGAAGGCATCCTCAGATTCGTCGAAAGTTATCGCGAGTTTGCGCAAGCGCCCGATGTCCATCGCCGCCAATTCAAGGGTCAGCAGTGGGCTGAAGAGATCATGCGCCTCGCTCTCGCCAATTCGCCGGATCGTACGATTGACGCGCGCGTTGAGGTCGCGCCGAAGAATCTGCGGCTCGAAGGAGACGGCGAGCTCTTGGCGCAAGCCGTCCTCAATCTCCTGCGCAATGCCCTCCGCGCAACGTCTGGCGAATCCGAGCCGATCGTGACCCTCTCTCTGTCGCGCGAAGCGACCGGCCACTGTCGCATCGAGGTACGCGACAACGGCCCGGGCATTCCGGCGGACCGGCGTGAGGACGTGTTCCTTCCCTTCTACACGACGCACGAGGGCGGGAGCGGCGTCGGCCTGAGCTTCGCACGGCAGGTCGCGCTGGCGCACGGTGGCTCCATCTGCGCGCTGGACTCTCCCGAAGGGGGCGCGAACATCCGAATGGTGATTTGAACTCAGTGGATCGTCGCGGTCGCGGGCTCGTTCCGTAGATGCGACGGAACCCGGGCCGACGCGAGCGAGAAGGTGACCAGAACCGCGTAGCAGAGCGCCGGCACGATGAACGCCGTCACGTAGTTGCTGTGTTGCGAGACGAAGCCCACGATTAGCGGAAGGATCGCGCCCCCGACGATGGAAAAGCAGAGAAAGCCGGACGTCGCCTCCTCAGACGCGGTCGACCGCTCCAAGGTGATCGTGAAGATGACCGGGAACATGATCGAGTTGAACAGGCCGATCGACAGCGCCGCATAGCCGCCGGGAACACCGCCGACGGCGAAGACGAACAGGCAGAGTAGGCATGCGACGCCGGTGAACGCTCCGAGCAGCCGCGGTGCGGGAACCTTGGTAAGGAGCGCCGAGCCGACCAGCCGCCCGAACATCGCGCCACCCCAGTAGAGACTGACGAACTTGCCCGCTCGCTCGAGCGGGACGTTCCACACGTCGGTGCTATTGAGGAATAGCGCCATCTGCGTGCCGATCGAGACTTCCGCTCCGACGTAGAGGAAGATCGCGAGCCCGCCGAACAATGCCCACGGCGATGAGATCGCTTCCCTGATCGCGCGGCCGATGCCCATGTCGGCCGTCTCACGTGGCAGCGAAGGCGCGGCCGAGCCGATCATCTTCCGGCTGACGTGGATGAGGGCGGCGATGATGAGGATAAGGCCCGCGATCCAGAAGAAGGCGCGGTCGATGCCGTGCAGCGATGCGGCGCGAACGGCGGGTGTGACGACCGTACCCTCCTTCACCTCGACGCCTTTCAGGAACAGTGATGCTCCGAGATACGGGCCGATGAAGGTGCCGAGGCTGTTGAATGCCTGGCTGAGGGTCAGGCGGAAGTGGCTTCGATCGGGCGTGCCGAGCGCCACGGATAACGGGTTCGCTGCGACCTGAAGCACGGTGATGCCGCTCGCCAGCAAGAACAACCCGAGCAACACGACCGGGTAGACCGCCATGTTCGCTGCAAGGAGCATGATAAGGCAGCCGGCAACCATCATTCCGAGCGAGACAAGGACGCTCCGGACCGGTTTCAAACGTGCCAGGATCACCGCGCCCGGCAGGCTCATGACGCCATAGGCGATGAAGAATGCAAAGGCGCTGAGCTGCGCCTCGACGTCGGACAAATGGAAGATGCCTTTGACCGCCGCGACGAGCGGATCGACGAGCGAGGTGATGAATCCCCAGGCGAAAAACAGACAGGTGACGATCGCGTAGGCGCCGGTCACTCCAGCTCCGGACCGTTCTCGCTGCATCCCGCTCTCCCCCAGCAAACGGTCAAAGTGGCAGGGAAGGATTCGCGCGACAAGGCCGCGGAAATTGACGCGGGAGCAGTAGCGGTTCGGAAATCTGTCGCTATGAGCCGGTGGCGATCGTGACCGAAGAAGCGCCACCCAGATCGAGTCTTCGCAGTGTGCGGCTCATGTTATGGCTGCTCGTCGCGCTGGCCATGCTCGGCGTTGGAGCGATCCTCTTCGTTCGCAGCGGTTCGGTTCACCCGCAGGAAGCGGCGCCGACTGCACCCGCAAGCTTCGGCGGGCCATTCACGCTAGTCGGCGCTGACGGACGGCCGTTCTCGAGCGCGCAACTCGCCGGTAAGCCATACGCCATCTACTTCGGATTCACCCGCTGCGGCGATGTCTGCCCGACAACGCTGTCGCGCTTGGTGAAACTGCGGAAGCAGGCTGGCGGCGAGGATGACGTTCGGATCGTCTTCGTGACGATCGATCCGGCGCACGACGGTCCGAAAGAGGTCGGCCAATATGCGCAGCTGTTCAACTCTCCGATCATCGGACTGACGGGCAGCCAGGCGCGCATCGAGAAGGTGAAGAAGCAATATGGCATCTTCGCCCAGGCCTCGCCTCACCCCATGCCCGGGAAGGAAATGGAGCACACCGCGACGGTGCTCCTGTTCGACCGAAAAGGCGGCTTCGTCGGAACGATCACTCCGAACGAGGCTGACGCTGACGCGCTTGCAATCCTGAAGAAGCTCGTCGCCTGACTTGGAACTAAGCGCAAGCCACGCCACCTGAGAGAGATGGCGCGGTACCGCCCTGATCCGAAAATCCTGTCGCTCGGCAGCGACTTCTACGATCCCGTCGAGGCAGCGTCCTTTCCCAAATGCGTTCTGCGGTTTGAGAACCAGCGCAGCGCCGAAGGCATCGGCCTTGACCTCGACGCTGACGGTTGGGCGAAGCACTTCTGCCGCTTCGAGCCACTTCCCGGCAATTTGAAGGAGCCGCTGGCGCTGCGTTACCACGGCCATCAGTTCCGGGTGTACAATCCCGAGATCGGGGACGGCCGCGGTTTCACTTTCGCTCAACTTCGGGACGAATCCGGTCGGCTCCTCGACCTCGGCACCAAGGGCTCAGGCCAGACGCCCTACAGCCGCCATGCGGACGGCCGCCTTACACTAAAAGGCGGCGTGCGCGAGGTGCTCGCGACCGAGATGCTCGAAGCGCTCGGCGTAAACACGTCGAAGAGCTTCGCCTTGTTCGAGACGGGTGAGGAGCTGGAGCGCGGTGATGAGCCTTCGCCGACCCGCTCCTCTGTGCTTACGCGCCTCAGCCACGGCCACATCCGCATCGGCACGTTTCAGCGGCTCGCCTTCTTCGGCGACGTCGAGAACATCAAGAAGCTCGTCCGCTACTGCATCGAAAATCTCTATTCCGAGCAGCCGGCGAGCGACGATGCCAAGAATGCTTTGAAGCTGTTCGATCTAGTGAGCGGCGCGACGGCCGGGCTCGCGGCCTCCTACATGGCGGCGGGTTTCGTCCATGGCGTGCTTAACAGCGACAACATCAATATCACCGGCGAGAGTTTCGATTACGGTCCATGGCGCTTCACGCCTGAGTGGGAGCCGGAGTTCACCGCCGCTTACTTCGACCATTACGGTCTCTACGCCTTCGGCCGGCAGCCGGAGGCGATCCACTGGGACCTCGCGCAATTCGCTGGCTGCATGTCGCTGGTCGCCGAAGCTGCGCCGCTTTCCGACATGCTCACCGCCTGGAGCGGCCGTTTCGAGCAAGCGCTGGTCGAGGCCATGATCCGGCGCCTCGGCATCAACCGTACGGATGAGAAAGAAGATCGCGAACTTGCGGCCGCGCTCATCCGAGCCTTGGCGACGCGCGAAAAGACGATAGATCGAATCTTCTTCGATTGGCGGGGCGGACGCGACCCCGGCGAAGAGGCTTACGGTTCCGAGCCATTCCGTGCGCTCGCCAAGGCGCTCGAAGGCCGCGAATTGAAGAGCGGTCGTGCGCATCCATATTGGTCGGACGAAGAGCCTTGCTCGATGCATATCGACGAGGTCGAAACGATCTGGTCGGCCATCGCGGAAAGCGACGATTGGGTACCGATTAAACGTAAAGTTAACGAGATTAAGCGAATGGGCGAAGCGATGGAGCAGCATGCAACAGCAGCTTGACGAAAGCGCGGACGTAGTGGAGCGAACAGCCGTGGCTGAAACGCTGACCTCTACGAACCCGGCGACCGGCGAAGAGGTCTGGTCTGGCGAAGTCGGGGATGCCACCGCCGAAGTCGCGGCCGCGCGTGCCGCATGGCCGGAATGGGCCGCCCACTCGCACGCCTATCGCATCGAGGCGGTGCGCCGCTTCGCCAACGTCGTCCGCAAGAAAGAGGGCGAATTCGCGGAGCTGATTTCGAAGGAGACGGGCAAGCCTCTTTGGGAAACCCGCACCGAAGTCGCTGCCGTCGTCAACAAGGTTGAGATTTCGGTCGAGGCCTATGCCGAGCGGACTCCGCAGCGCAAGATGGAAGCGGCGCTCGGGAACAAGACCGCGGTCCGCCACAAGCCGCACGGCGTGCTTGCAGTGCTCGGCCCCTACAATTTCCCCGCGCACCTGCCGAACGGGCACATCGTTCCCGCGCTGATCGCCGGCAATGCGGTCGTGTTCAAACCATCGGAGAAGACCCCGGCCACGGGCGAGTTCCTCGTCAGCTGCTTCCGCGAAGCGGGCATTCCTGAAGGCGTCGTGCGCCTGCTCATCGGTGGCCCCGATCAGGGGCGGGCGCTGGCAAGCCAGCCTGGGATCGACGGGCTCCTTTTCACCGGGTCTGCGCGCGCCGGCATGTCACTCCACAAGCAGTTCGCCGAGACTCCGCAAAAGATTCTCGCGCTCGAGCTCGGCGGCAATAATCCGCTCGTCATCTGGCAACCCAAGGACGTGGCGGCCGCCGCGATGATCGCGGTTCAGTCCGCCTACCTGACGGCCGGCCAGCGCTGCACCTGCGCGCGGCGCCTGATTGTCGAGGACGGCAAGGCCGACGAGCTACTGAAGGAAATTGGCGCCCTCGCCGACCGAATCATCGTCGACGACCCTTTCGCCGACCCGCAGCCGTTCATGGGCCCGGTGATCGACAATGCCGCCGCCGACAACGTGCAGGCGCAGTGGCTCAACCTGATGATGAAGGGTGGCAAGCCATTGCGACGGCTCGATCGTCCGTTCAAGGAGCGGCCGTACCTTACCCCGGCGATGATCGACGTGACCGACGTCGAGGACCGGCCTGACGAAGAAATTTTCGGGCCCGTGCTCCAGGTCATCCGAGTGAAGGGCTTCGATGCGGCGATCGACGAGGCAAACAACACCCGCTTCGGCCTTGCGGCGAGCCTGATCGGCGGGACGCCGGAGATGTATGACCGTTTCTGGGCGAACGTTCGTGCCGGCGTGATCAACTGGAACAAGCCGACCAACGGCGCTCCGTCGAACGCCCCGTTCGGCGGGATCGGTGTGTCGGGCAA
>DASUCP010000101.1:0-6457 GCA_036275975.1 Sphingomicrobium sp. | reverse complement strand
TGACCGACGCGGTCGACCAGCATCCGCACTGCGTGCTGCTGCTCGATGAGATCGAGAAGGCGCACCCGGACCTATTCAACATCCTCCTCCAGGTGATGGACAACGGGAAGCTCACCGACCACCACGGCAAGACGGTCGATTTCCGCAACACCATCCTCATCATGACCACCAATGCCGGCGCCATGGACATGGCGCGCGAGAGCATCGGCTTCGGCGCCGCGTCACGCGAAGACGCGCAGGAGGATGCGGTCAAGAAGATGTTCACGCCGGAGTTCCGCAACCGCCTCGATGCGATCGTGCCGTTCAGCTACCTGCCGCCCGCGGTGGTGGCGCGCGTCGTCGACAAGTTCATCCTCCAGCTCGAGCTGCAGCTTGCCGACCGCAACGTCCACATCGAGCTCGACGACGAGGCTCGTCAGTGGCTCACCGATCGCGGCTACGACAAGCTCTACGGCGCGCGCCCGATGGGCCGTCTCGTCCAGGAGAAGATCAAGCAGCCGCTCGCCGAGGAGCTCCTGTTCGGCAAGCTCGTCAACGGCGGCGAGGTGAAGGTGCGGATCAAGGACAACGCGCCGAGCTTCGAGATCGTCCCCGCCCCGCCCAAGGCCGCGAAAGCTAAGCCGAAGGCCAAGTCAAAGGCGCCGGCGAAGAAGAAAGCTGGCGGCGAGGAAGCTCCGGCGGCTGAGTAACAGCTCTTGAGGGCCGAGGCAGAACCCCTCGGCCCTTATTCTTCCGGTTCACCGTTCAGGCGTGCGTCGTTAGCGCGACTTCGGCGACCGGCGCCCTGTCGGACTTCCTTTCGGACTTCGCGAAGATGCTCGGCCGCAGCCAGGAGCTGATCCTCCTCGTCAAAGCAAGGTCGCCCTCGATGATCAAATCGCCCGAGAGCACCGCCTCGCGATACGTCCGCTGGCCCATCCAGACCTCGCTCATCGTCCGCGCCGTCGTGCAAAAGAAGACGTTCACGTCGCGGCCGGGCGCAGTGATGCACACCTCGACCTTCCCGTCGCGGATGATCAGCCACCAGTCGCGCTGCTCGGGAACATCGTTGAACTTGAACTGGATCACGGTTTCGCGGCCGGGAAGCTGGGCCGGATCCACGCTGCGTTCGAGATAGAGCAGCAGCATGTCGATATCGAGATAGTCGGTAGCGAGCGTATTGCGGGCCCAGCACATTCCCCATTCGCCAAGCGCGATGATGATTGGCTGGAGTTCCTCGCAAGCCTGCGTGGGGCAATATTCGTAGCCGCGCTGGCCATTGATCCGGCGCCTTACGATCAGCCCTTCGCGTTCGAAGGTCTTGAGCCGGGCGGTAAGGAGTGCCGGGGAGATATCTCCCAAGCCCCGCTGGATCTCGCTGAAGCGCCGTCCGCCCATCAAAAGCTCGCGAACGATAAGGAAGGTCCACCGCTCGCCAAGAATCTCGGCGGCTTTGGAAATGGGACAGAACTGGCCGTAGTTCATGCCGCACCCACTACACCGCGATGGGGCTACATCCCACTTCAAAAATTGTAGCTCGATCCTTCAGAAGATGAACTGGAGAAGGACCCCGCCGAGCTTCCATTGGGACACTTCGCCGGCCGATCCGGCGCTACGAAGAAAGGAAGACACCATGCCCCTCGTTACCATCGACGTCATCAGGGACGCATTCACGCCAGAACAGAAGCATTCGATTATTGAGAAGGTCACCGAGGCCATGATCGCCGTCGAAGGTGAAGCAATGCGGCCCGTCACCTGGGTCAAGATCAACGAGATCGCACAAGGCGACTGGGCAATCGGAGGTCAGAGGCTCAACGCGGCCGCGGTCCACGCGATGAGTGCCGGCCAACGAGCGGCCTGAGCCGGCATATGGCCGTGCGCTTCCCTTGAGGCGCACGGCCGCTTCGGCAGAATCAGTCCTTGTCCTGGATCACGATCTTGCCCGTCGAGCCGTTCGGCGCAGGGCTCACCTTGATCGTGAAGGGGCTGCCATCCTTCGACTTACCAGTGACCGCGTCGCCGGCGATCGCTGCCTCGACGCCCTGCTTCTTGAACTGGTCGACGTAATAGGCCCGCACCTCGTCCGGCGAAGCCGTCGATGTGAAGCTCATGTCGACATTCGATACGTCATTGTGGGAATCGAGATTGAAGCCGGTGAGTGAGCTTCCCGGCATCAGCTTCACACCGTCGATATCGACGTCGCCCTCATGCATGAAGTTGGCCGGGATCTTAAGCTTGCCCTCGCCGATCGGCAGATTGAACGCGAGGTTGCCGCTCTCGTCCGCGTGGATACTGACATTGTCGTCGCCATCCGCCGGATTCTTCGAGTGAACGTTGCAGCCAGCGAGCAGCGGCACAAGCAAGAGAAGAGCTGAACGATTCATGAGGGAGCCTCCTGTATTATTGCAATAATACAGCGTGGCAGCCGGACCGGTCAAGCGGCCTACCAAAAGCGCTGGATCGCGATCGCGGGAGTTACCGAGGATCGCGTGTTGTGCCCCTTGGGAACGATCCAGACGCCGGCGATGATACCTTCTCGGTCGCTCCAATTATATTCCACTGCTGGCGCGAAGCCGACGTTCCCGCTCCTGTGAGAGATGCGCCTCACCAGCGCTCCAGTGCCATCGCGGCCTGTAACTTCCGTCTTTCCCCACTGATCGCGCTCGACGTCGAACGCCAGCACCCACTCCCTGGTGAGGCTGTATTCAGCCCCTGCAACCAGGGATGTCTTGGACCCGGGCCTAGCGCGGCCGCGGAAGCCGGCATCCGTCCCGAAGACGCTTCGCCCGGACACGTCATGACGCAGCGGAAAATTCTTGAGCACGTTGAAGCGGAGCCTGAGGAGCCGGCCGTTCCCGAGCAGGAAATATTGCTGGACGTTGACTCCGATCTCCGGCGCGAAGGAGCCGTCGCCGTGCCCCTCCTTCGAAGCCGCGAGGTGGTCGTCCTTTCCTGTCGGGAGCACAAGGTTCATCACCAGCGACACGCTCGGGACGCGACGCTCCGGCGTGAAATGGCTGAGGCGCAGTTGCGACAGCAGCTTGAAGTCGCCGATGGCGACGCCGCGGTTATACTTTCTGGTGCCGAGCGAGAAGAAGGGCTGCACCCCGACCGTTAGATTGTCGAGCAGACCGTATTGGTAGAAACCGCTCGAGCCGGGATTGTGCTCACCGGCCGTGATAACGTCGAAAAAATAAGGCTCAGTGTAGAAATGACCCTGCGGCAGGGTCTCCGCATTCGATGCCAGCAGCGGCCCCGTCCAGCGCGCCGACTGCATCGCGGCGCGCAACTGGTCCGCATCGACCTGCTCCGCGCTTGCCCGCGCGGGAATTGCGACGGCGAACACGGCCGCAAGGATCGGCAAAAGCAATTTCATCAAGGCCCCTCCAGAGCCAGTTCACGGGATAGCCGCAGCTAGGCGTCGGCGGACGTCCCGGCTTCCGGAATGGACTCGTCAAATTTAGAGGAGCAGTGAATCGAGACTCTCCATCGCGCCAATCGAATTCGCGATGGGGGCTATAAGCCCGACGCGGGTCTCAAAGCGCGCCGTATTCGTAGCGCCGCTTCCACCACGGCCCGCCCGGTTCGTTGCGGCCGAGCGGCGCGCGGTCGAGCCACTGGTAGGCGCCCCACAGGATGTCGAGGCCGCGCCCATAGGTCGAATAGGTGTGGTAGATTTCGCCGTCCTGCATTACGAACGCGCTCATTCCCGGCATGTCGCGCATGAAGGTCCGCCAGTCGACGCCGCACATTCCGGCATGGCTGTCGGGCTCAGCCGGCATGTCCGTCGGTAGCGGCGGCTTCTCTTGATAATTGTATTGGAAGCCCTCGTCCTGTTGCTCTTCGGTGAAGCCGACGAAGAAGTCGTAATTGAAATCGCCGCCGAAGGATGACGCCCAGGGGAAGCTCCAGCTCGCGCGCTCCTTCTGCGTCTTGATCTTGTCGTAGGGGGCTCTGGAGACAGCCCACAGCATCACGTCGTGATGGTAGAGATGCTCCCAGAAGCCATCGAACCCGTCCGCGATCATCGAGCAGGACGCGCAGGGCGCCCTGTAATCCGGACCGAACATCAGGTGATAGACCATCAACTGCGAGCGGCCGCGGAACAGGTCGGCGAGCGACTCTTCGCCTTGGCGGGTTTCGAACCGATAATCCTTGTCGACCTTCACCCACGGCAGGTCCATGCGCCGCCGCGTCAGCTCATCGCCCTTCCGCGACAGCTCCTTCTCGGCTTTGAGCAGATCAAGCCGCTGCTTCAGCCATTCGTCACGCGTCGCGGTCGGATGCGCAGTCGTCATCGTCGCCATTAGTCTTTCCTTTCCGTTTGAGGCCGATCAGCACAGCCAAGGTGCTTGCCGAACTGCCGACGAGCGCCAGCCAAGCCGCCGTGGACAGGCAGAACGGGCACATCTCAGCCGAGCGCCTTCTGCACCGCCTCGCGCGACCGAGCGTGAAGCTCCCAGAAATTGCGCACGCTCCGGCCGGCCAGCTTCTCCTGGAGCACGGTCATGTGCGAGTTCCATCCGCCGCCGAAACCCTGGAAGCCCGTCTCGGTCGTAATACCGCGATGCGTCAGCACGAGCCGGGTTCCCTCGCCTTCGGGCATCAGCTCATAGATGACGATCCCGTTCTTGCCGCCCTGGAACGTCGTCTCGAGCAAGCGCGGCGGTTCGAACCGAAGCACCTTTTCATGCCAGACCGAGCCTTTGTAGCAGGCGTTCTCCTCCGGATAAGGAACGTCGTCGGTCGAAAGCTTGTCGTGATCCACCACCAGGTCGAACTCGCCGACCCCAATCGCATCGGTCCCGCCCATGAACCAAGTCTCACGAAGTTCTGCCTCCGTCAGGTACCGCCAGACTGTCTCAGGCGAAGCGTCGAGCACGCGCTCGAGACAGATCGCGTCCGGCGCAATTCGCTGGATCGGCGCGCTGATTTGGATCGCTGCTTCAACCATTCGGATTCTCCTTCTTTCGTTTGTTGGCCTTGATGGCGGCCTCGAGCCGGTCGAGGCGGCCCACCCAGAACTTCTCCCATTGCCGGAGCCACCGCTCGGCTTCCTCGAGCGGCTTGGCTTCGATGCTGATGAGGTGCGTGCGCCCTTCTTTGCGCCGCGCGATCAGCCCTGCGTCCTCCAGCACCTTCACGTGCTTCGAGGCGCCGGCGAACGTCATCGCGAAAGGTTCGGCGAGCTCGCCGATCGATTTTTCCCCAAGCGCGAGGCTGGCCAGCATTCCACGCCGGGTCGGGTCCGCCAGCGCGCTGAACGTTGTATCGAGTCGATTCTCAACCATAAGGTTTAATATCGACTCGGCGATCCAATTGTCAACCGATTAGTTGAATTTCGTCGGCTCTCTTGCAGTTCGTGGCATTCGGGCAGAAGCTCTCCCTTCTGTCGCCGCAGGGGGATCAGTCGATGGCAACGGCAGCAAAGGCAGGCGCCGTCGTTCTCGGCCAGGACCGGAAGTTGAGGCCGATCTGGCGCGCAATCCTCTTCGTCCTGCTGACGGTGTTCGTCGTCATGCCGCTCCTGAACAAGCTGCTCGACCTGATCATCGGTCCCGCGCCGCCATTCACATTCACTCCGTCCAATTTGGCCATTGCCGAAGCCTTCAACTTCGTCTGCGGACTGATCGTCGTGGGCCTTTTTGCTTGGTACGATCACCGGCGGATCGACAGCTACGGAATGCCCATCGGCGAGGCACTCAAATCGCCGACGTGGGAAGGTTTCGCGGTCGGGGT
Organism: Sphingomicrobium sp.; assembly: GCA_036275975.1. Classification (GTDB taxonomy): domain Bacteria; phylum Pseudomonadota; class Alphaproteobacteria; order Sphingomonadales; family Sphingomonadaceae; genus Sphingomicrobium. Next base: position 739 of record DASUCP010000101.1, on the reverse strand, counting down.
CATCCAGACGACGATCGTCGCTACGGCCATGTACGCCTATGGCGCGATGCAGGTTCGCGGACTCGCTCAGCCCGTGCCGGCGTCAATCATCTCCGCGCTTGCGTGGCTCGGAGCCTGTGTGTGCATCGGCATTGCAGAGGAGTTCCTCTTCCGCGGCTATTTGCTGCAGACGCTGTGGAAGGCGATCGGCTTCTGGCCCGCGTCGGCCGTCGTCGCGATAATCTTCGCCGGCGTTCACTACCTGCTGAAGCCGGGTGAGAACGCCTGGGACCTGATGGCCCTGGTCTCGTTCAGCATCATCTGCTGCTATTCCGTTCTGAGGACCGGCAACCTGTGGTTCGCGGTCGGTCTCCATGTCGCCTATGACTACATGCAGCTGTTCGTGATCGGCACTCCGAACGGGGGGCAGTTCCCGGTGGGGCGGCTACTCGACGCCAGCTTCAACGGACCCGCATGGCTCACCGGAGGTCCGCTCGGAACCGAGGCGAGCTGGTTCGCGGTTCCGCTCGACGCGCTCGCCTTCGCCTACATCTGGTGGCGCTACCGCGACAGACCGGACCTTCAGCCGCAATAACGTTCGTCGAGGAAGCGCTTGCCGCTTCGCTTCGAAAGTTGAATGTTGCGATCCTTCATCGGGAGGGGAGCTTTCTTTAGTGACACGATTTCGCACGCTTTCGCCACTGGCGATCCTGTTTGCCGCTTCCGCGCTCAGCGCGCCCGCAGCCGCGGCTCCCGCAAC
>DASUCP010000100.1:0-3235 GCA_036275975.1 Sphingomicrobium sp. | reverse complement strand
CTACACGGTCGAACAATATCGCGAGCGGTTGAATTTCGAGCTTGGCATCATCACCAAGATGAAGTTCCCCGGCTACTTCCTGATCGTCGCCGACTTCATCAAATGGGCGAAGTCGAATGACATACCGGTCGGACCGGGTCGTGGCTCAGGCGCGGGTTCGGTGGTCGCCTGGTCGCTGACCATCACCGACCTCGATCCGCTCGCCCTCGGCCTTCTGTTCGAGCGCTTCCTCAATCCCGAGCGCGTGTCGATGCCGGACTTCGACGTCGACTTCTGCGAAACGCATCGCGACAAGGTGATAGCCTACGTCCAGGGCAAGTACGGCCGCGACAAGGTCGCGCAGATCATCACCTTCGGGCGCCTCAAAGCTCGCGCGGTTCTGAAGGACACCGGGCGCGTGCTCCAGATGCCGTACGGGCAGGTGGATCGGCTCGCCAAGCTGATCCCGAACCATCCGACCGATCCGTGGACCCTCGAACGCTCGCTCAATGGCGTTCCAGAGGTCGCCGCCGAGTACAAGGACCCTGACGTCAAACGCCTGTTCGACCTGGCGATGAAGCTCGAAGGGCTGCCGCGGCATGCTTCGACGCATGCCGCAGGCGTCGTCATCGGCGATCGTCCGCTCGACGAGCTGATCCCGCTCTATCGCGATCCGCGATCCGACATGCCCGTCACGCAGTTCGACATGAAATATGTCGAGGCCGCCGGCCTCGTGAAGTTCGACTTCCTTGGGCTGAAGACGTTGTCCGTGCTTCGGGAGGGGCAGCGCCTTCTTGCCGAACAGGGTGTCGAAATCGACTTCTCGAGCCTGCCATGGGACGACCCGGCGGTGTTCGAGCTACTCCAACGCGGCGACACCGTCGGCGTGTTCCAGGTGGAGTCGGAGGGGATGCGGCGCACGCTGTCGGCCGTGAAGCCGACGCGTTTCGAGGATATCACTGCCCTGAATGCACTCTATCGGCCCGGACCGATGGACAACATTCCGATGTTCGGTCGCCGCAAGAACGGCGAGGAGCCGATCGAATATCCGCATCCGCTGCTCGAGGGCATCCTCAAGGAGACCTATGGGATCTTCGTCTACCAGGAGCAGGTGATGCAGGCGGCGCAGATCCTCGCCGGCTATTCGCTAGGCGGAGCCGACCTGCTGCGCCGCGCAATGGGCAAGAAGATCCAGTCCGAGATGGACGCCCAGCGCGCGACTTTCGTGGAGGGCTGCGCGACCCACAACCAGATCCCGGAAGCGAAAGCCAACGAGCTGTTCGACTTGATCGACAAGTTCGCCGGTTACGGCTTCAACAAGAGCCACGCGGCCGCCTACGCGCTGCTTACGTACCAAACCGCCTGGCTGAAGGCGCATCACCGCGCGGAATTCTACGCAGCGACGATGAGCTTCGACCTTGCGCTGACCGACAAGTTGTCGGTCTATGTCGAAGACATGCGCCGTGGCGGTGTCGAGTGCCTGCCGCCCGACATCAACGCAAGCCACGCGCGTTTCACCGTTGAGAACGGTGCGGTCCGCTATGCGCTGGGAGCCCTCAAGGGCGTCGGTGAGAAGGCGATGGAGTCGCTGGTAGAGGAGCGAACACTAGGAGGGCCGTTCAACAGTCTCGAGGATTTTGCGGCAAGGATCGACCCGAGGCTGCTGAACCGCCGACAAATCGAGAGTCTCGCCGGAGCCGGCGCGTTCGACAGCGTTAGCCCCAACCGCCCTGCGGTCTTTGGCGGCGCCGAGACGATCCTTGCCCATGCATCGAGCGCGCACGAGCAACGCGAAAGCGGTCAGGCCGGGCTGTTCGGCGTCAATTCGGCCGAGGCTGCACCGATCCGCCTTCCTAACGACGCTTCGTGGACGCTCGCACAGCGAATGGCCGCAGAGCGAGATGCTTTCGGCTTTTACTTTTCTGCCCACCCAGTTGATGCATCAAAGCATCTGCTCGCCGCGCACAAGGTCCGGACTTTCGCCGAGCTTTCTGAGATGCGGATCACCGAAGGCGAGCGGGCGGGGGCCACGATGGCGGCGCTCGCTGAAGGGGTGCGCTGGCGCGTTTCGGCGAGGGGCCGGCGTTACATGGTCGCAAGCCTGTCCGACCGCTCGGGACAGTTCGAAGCCACAGTGTTCGACGACGAGCCGTCAGCCGCGCTTGAAGCGGCGGCTAAGGCCGGTGGTTGCGGACTTCTGACGGTCGAGCTCGATCGCCGTCCGGGCGACGAGACTCCGCGCGTCACGATCAAACGCTTCCAACCTCTCGAGACCGTCGCCAAGCAGACGCGCCTTCAGATGAGCGTCCGGGTGCCGCGGGGCGCTGCAGAAGCCGTCGCCCAGGAGCTGGACGACGCCCGAGATCACGGTAATGGCGCCGTCAGGTTCCACCTGTCTCTGGCATCAGGCGGCGAGGCGATCGTTCTCGTCGGTCGTAATTTCGCGCTGGATGGGGAGCTAGCCTCCCGCATCGAGCGCATTACCGGAGAGGGCAGCGTCGACCTCTCGACCCAGGAGCCGCCGAAGCTCGCCCTGGTGGGTTAAGCCATCCAGAAGCCGTCCTTGTTGACGAGGGCGGTGATGTTGTCGTTTTGCTCCTCGTCCATTTCGCGCTTGAACCGCGGGAAGACCTCCTGCTCCTCGAAGGTCGCGTGCTCGGCAACTTCCGCGCGGAACTCGCGCACCTTCTCGAGCCAATTTGAGGCGTCCGGGCCCATTTGACTGAGCTCGTAGAGGTATGTCTTGATGTAGCCGTGCTCGTTCTCGAGGCGATCGGCGTCACCAGCTTCGTTCGCTTCGCGTAAGGCTGGATAGACGATCATCTCTTCGGCGTGGGCATGCTTGTCGAGCGCATGGGTGAGCTTCATCAGAAGCATCTTGCGCTTGAACGTCTGGGTCTCGTCGGTCGCGAGCATTTTGTCGAAAATCCCCAGCGCCAACTCGTGCTCGGCCGTCAGGATCTCGTCCCAGTCACCGGCGGCCGCCTCCATTCCCTGCATCAGCGCCTTGCGCCCGTAGTTGGCTGCAAAACCAATCGCCGCGCCTGCTAACCCTGCGGCGATTACTGGGCCGGCATTGTCCGTCCAGGAGAAGGCACTGCGGCTGCTCGAGCGATTTGAGCTGCGGTTGGAAGAACGGTTCTGGGTGCGGGTCGCCATGGAATATCTCCTCTGCTGAATTCCGATGGAATCAACGGTTGGGAGAGGGACGCCGTTCCTGTTGCGAGACGCTTTCATGCCACCGTTCGCCGCGTCT
>DASUCP010000099.1:0-3542 GCA_036275975.1 Sphingomicrobium sp. | reverse complement strand
GATGAAGTCGGCGAGGCACATGTTGGGACGCCCTTCGCGCTTCTTCACCTGCTGGCGAAGGAAGGGCAGCCGCGTCCAATCGTTGCCGGCCAGCACGAGCACGTCGTCGCCCTCGCGCTTGCAGCGCCACAGGCCAACCGTCGCTTTGGGTGTGACCCACCGCTCCGCGATCAGCTGGTCGAGCATCTCCTGCGCATCCTTGAACAGGTTGCGCGCGCTCTCGCCAACGACTTCATCCTCGAGGATCGCGGGATAAGTCCCAGCCAGCTCCCACGCACGGAAGAAGGGGGTCCAATCGATGGACGCCTTGAGGTCCTTCAGCGGCCATTCGCCGAAATGGTGAAGACCGGGATAGGCCGGCGGCGGCGCCTGTCCGGAGGTGTCAGAAGGGAACGCGTTCGCTCGTGCCTCGTCGAGGGTTGCGAGATCCTTGGGGCCACCACGCTCGCGCGATTTTCGAAGCTTGTCGTAATCGTCAGCAGTGGTTGCGATCAGCGGCTCGCGCTGCGTATCGGACACCAGCGACGACGCGACACCGACAGCCCGGCTCGCGTCGAGCACGTGGATCACCGGGCCTTCGTAGGCGGGATCGATGCGTAACGCGGTGTGGGCCTTGCTGGTGGTCGCTCCGCCAATGAGCAGCGGTGTCTTAAGACCGAGACGCTGCATCTCGCCCGCAACGGTCACCATCTCGTCCAGAGAAGGCGTGATGAGGCCCGATAATCCGATCATGTCGGCCTGGTTGTCGTTCGCGGCCTGGAGGATGTCCTGCCAGGGCACCATGACGCCGAGGTCGATCACCTCAAAGCCGTTGCACTGCAGGACCACGCCGACGATGTTCTTGCCGATGTCGTGAACGTCGCCCTTGACGGTGGCCATCACGACGCGGCCCTTACCCTGCGTCGCTCCGGTCTTTTCCTTTTCCGCCTCGATGAAGGGAATGAGGTGCGCCACGGCGCGCTTCATCACCCGCGCCGACTTCACCACCTGCGGCAGGAACATCTTGCCCGAGCCGAACAGGTCGCCGACGACGTTCATGCCGTCCATCAGCGGCCCTTCGATCACCTCAATAGGGCGGGAGAATTGCTGTCGGGCTTCCTCAGTGTCGTCGATGATGTGCGCATCGATGCCCTTCACCAGCGCGTAGGACAGGCGTTCGGCGACGGGGAGCGAGCGCCATTCGGCGGCTGCTTTCTCGGCGGCCGGGTCCACGTCCTTGTACTTCTCGGCGAGCGCGACGAGCCGCTCCGTCGCATCGTCGCGGCGGTCGAGGATGACATCTTCGCACGCGTCGCGAAGCTCGGAATCGATCTGGTCGTAAACGTCGAGCTGGCCTGCATTGACGATGCCCATGTCCATCCCGGCGGGGATCGCGTGATACAGGAACACGCTGTGCATCGCCCGGCGTACCGGCTCGTTGCCACGGAACGAGAAGCTGAGGTTCGACAGGCCGCCGCTGATGTGCGTGCCGGGACAGCGGCGGCGGATCTCGGTCGCCGCCTCAATGAAGTCGATCGCGTACCGACGATGCTCGTCGATGCCGGTCGCGACCGCGAAAATATTGGGGTCGAAAATGATGTCGCTGGCGTCAGTGCCGTCGGCGACGAGCAGGTTGTAGGCGCGCTCGCAGATCGACACCTTGCGCTCGACCGTGTCCGCCTGCCCGACTTCGTCGAACGCCATCACGACGACCGCCGCGCCGTAAGCACGGCACTTGCGAGCCAATTCGAGGAACGGCCCCTCGCCTTCCTTGAGGCTGATCGAGTTCACGATCGGCTTTCCCGACACGCACTTCAGCCCGGCCTCGATCACGCTCCATTTCGAGCTGTCGACCATAACCGGAATGCGCGCGATGTCGGGCTCTGCCGCGATGCGTTTGAGGAAAGTCGTCATCGCCGCTTCGCTGTCGAGCAGCGCCTCGTCCATGTTCACATCGAGAATCTGCGCGCCATTCTCCACCTGGTCGCGCGCGACCTCGACCGCGGAGTCATAATCGACTGCAAGGATCAGCTTCTTGAATCGGGCCGAGCCGGTGACGTTGCAGCGCTCTCCGATATTGACGAAGCGCGCGCCGACAGCCGCCTTATTCACTCGAGACATCTCCATGGGTCAGGCGGCAATAGACATCGGCTCGAGACCGGCGAGCAGGGTCGCCTGCCGGGCAGCCGGGACGGCGCGCGGCGTGCAATCGCGCACCGCCCCGGCAATTGCGGCGATGTGCTGCGGAGTGGTCCCGCAGCAGCCGCCGACGATGTTGACGAGCCCGCTCATCGCCCAGTCGCGGACCTGCGCAGCGGTCTGCTCCGCTGCCTCGTCATATTCTCCTAACTCGTTCGGCAGACCGGCGTTCGGGTACGCCATCACAAGCGTGTCCGCGATCGCGGATAGCGCGGCGAGATGGGGCCTCAGCTGCGCCGCTCCGAACGAGCAGTTGAGCCCGATGGTGATCGGCTTTGCATGGCGTACCGACGCCCAGAATGCCTCGACCGTGTGGCCGGAGAGATTGCGGCCGCTGAGGTCCGTCAGAGTCATGGAAATCATCAGCGGAAGCTCGCGGCCGAGCGCCTGTTCCGCTTCCAGCGTCGCCATGATCGCCGCCTTGGCATTGAGCGTGTCGAAGATCGTCTCGACGAGAATGAAATCGACGCCGCCCTCGACGAGCGCATCGACCTGTTCGCGATAAACCGCCTTCACCTGGTCAAAGTCGACTTCGCGATAGCCCGGATCGTTGACGTTGGGGGAAAGCGACAGCGTCTTGTTCGTCGGCCCCATCGCGCCGGCGACCCAGCGGCGCATGCCGTCCCGATCGGCGACCTCGCGGGTGATCCGAGCGGCCGCGCGGTTGATCTCGCCCACGAGCGATTCCGCGCCGTAATCGGCTTGACTGATCGCGTTCGCGTTGAAGGTGTTGGTCGCGAGAATTTCGGCGCCCGCGTCCGCGAAGCTTTCGCAGATCAAACGCACCAGTTCGGGCTTGGTGATGTTCAGCAGGTCGTTGTTGCCGCGCTGGTCCTTCCCGAGGTCCAGTGCACCGCGATAATCGCCTTCCTGGAGCCGCCGCTCCTGGACCTGCGTGCCGTAGGCGCCGTCCTTGATCAGGATGCGCTTGGCCGCTTCGGCTTTGAGTGTCTGTGCCACCGTCATGCTCTCGCCCTTACGCCGAGCAGATGACAGATCGCGTAGCTGAGCTCTGCCCGGTTCAATGTGTAGAAATGGAAATGCCGGACGCCGCCCGCATAGAGCTGACCGCAAAGTTCGGCAGCCACCGTGGCAGCGATGAGCTGACGCGCTGCCGGAAGCTCATCGAGCCCTTCGAAAAGGCCGTTTAGCCAGGTTGGGATTGTCGCTCCGCAGCTTTCGGCGAAGCGCCTGGTCGTTGCGACGTTGGATACCGGCAATATCCCTGGGACGATCTCCGCGTCGATGCCTGCGGCCGCCGCCTCGTCGCGGAAGCGGAAGAAGCAATCGGGCGAGAAGAAGAATTGCGTGATCGCACGGCTCGCGCCTGCGTCCACCTTCCGCTTCAGATTCTCGAGATCGAA
>DASUCP010000098.1:0-3324 GCA_036275975.1 Sphingomicrobium sp. | reverse complement strand
CAACGCAATGAAGCGGGTCTTGACTGGCAGGTGGCTCATGTCCGCGATCGTGATCTGCCGCTCGGCCACGCGAGCCGTCAGCGAGCTCACCTGATCGTGAGGCCGCTTCAAGAAATCGTCCAGCAGACCGAGCTCCCGAAGAAGCTCCATGGTGGACGGATGCACCGTGTCACCACGGAAATCGCGGAAGAAGTCCGCGTGCTTCTCAAGCACCTGAACCTTGCAGCCGGCCCGGGCAAAGAGCAGTCCGGCCATAACACCCGCAGGCCCGCCGCCGGCGATCACCAGATCGGGATCTGACGTCATGGCGTCGCCTCTACCGCTGTTCGCCCGAAAAGGGCAAAGAACCGTCGATGGAAGGCGAATTCGCGAAGTCAGGTTTCAGTGACGCGCTGGTGATCCTCGGAGCTGCAGGGATCGTCATCCCCGCCTTTGCCCGCGTGAAGATCAGCCCAATCATCGGTTTCATTCTCATCGGCGTCCTGGTCGGTCCGAGAGCCCTTGGTGGCTTGGCGGCCGCCCACCCATGGCTCCGCTATGTGACCATCTCAAACCCGAAGGCAGTGGGTCCGTTCGCCGAGCTGGGTATCGTGCTCCTGCTCTTCTCGGCTGGGCTGCACATCAGCTTCAGGCGCCTGAGGAGCATGCGCGGTGCGGTGTTCGGTATTGGAAGCGCGGAGCTCGTTGGCTGCGCGCTCTTGATCGCTGCGGGATTGTTCCTCTCCGGCTACACCGTTCAGGCGGCGATCGCGCTCGGATTGGCGCTGGCGCTTTCGTCGACGGCCCTCGTCCTTCCGATTTCGGGTGTGGAAGGGCCAGTTGGCCGGACAGCCTTCGCCATGCTCCTGTTCGAGGATCTGGCGCTCGTGCCGATGCTGTTCGCGATCGAACTGATCGGCGGCCACGCGGACACGAGCGGACTGATTAGCGCCGCCGTCCTCGGCGTCGGTGTCGTCGCCGCGATGCTCATCATTGGCCGCTTCCTTCTCGCGGCGCTGTTCGCCCAGGCAGCGCGAACCAAGAGTCCCGAGCTATTCCTCGCGATCAGCCTCTTGACCGTCATCCTGGCCAGCCTTGCCACCCAGGCTGCGGGTCTGTCGCCGATCCTCGGCGCGCTGATCGCCGGAATCCTCATTGCCGAAACCGAATATCATGCCGAGGTCGAGGCGATCACCGCGCCGCTCGCGGGGCTGGCACTCGGCATTTTCCTGATCACAGTGGGCATGCGCATCGATCTCGCTGAGCTGGCACGCCAGTGGTCGCTGATCATCGGCGCAGCCACCGCAGTGCTGGCGATCAAGGCAGTCATCACGACTGTCCTGGTCCGTGTTGCCGGCGTTCGCATCGGCACCGCGGTCGAGGTTGGCGTGATGATGGCGAGCCCGTCTGAGACCAGCCTCATCCTGCTCTCGGCCGCGGCCGGCGCCGGACTGCTCTCTGCTCCAGTTGCCGGATTCTGGACGACGGTGACCGCGGTGGGCCTGACGGTCACACCTATTCTCGCCGCGCTCGGCAAGAGGATGGGCCGCAGGGCAGAGCAAGCGGCCGAAACGCCGGCGAACGAGATCTCGGGCGCCGGGCGTGTCGTCATTTTCGGATTCGGACGCGTCGGGCGAATAGTCGCCGACATGCTCCGCGAGCACGAGCGAGCCTATCTCGCGATCGACAGCGACGTCGATGCGGTCCGCCGGGCGCAAGCTGCAGGTTATGACGTCATCTTCGGCGACGTGTCACGGCCGGAGCTTTCGGACCGGCTCCAGCTCGGCCACGCCGCCGCGCTCGTCCTGACGATGGACGATCCTGTGCAGGTTGCGCGCATCACGCGGCGCGTGCGCGGCTGGGTGCCGGACCTGCCGATTATCGCCCGCGCGCGCGACACCGCGCATGCCGCCCGGCTCTACAGAGCCGGCGTCACGGACGCCGTGCCGGAGACGTTAGAGGCATCGCTGCAGCTCTCGGAGGCGGTTCTCGTCGACGTCGGGTTAGCCATGGGCCCGGTAATCGCGAGCATTCACGAAAAGCGCGACCGGCTGCGTGCACAAATCAGGGCCGAAGCCGAGCTGGAAGAGTTGCCGCGCCGTCTCGGCCACCGCAAAGCCCGCGAGAGTCAGGCCTCGGCGGCTGGCTCGAACCGGAGCACGCCGGCGACATAGGTCTTGTGCTCGGCATTGTCCGCGGGGTGGCGGTTGCCGTCGAAGACGATCAGTTCGAGGAAATCAAAAGGCGATACACCTTCGAGGCAAGCGACGTTGACGCCGAGCTGGTCGGGGTTCGAACGGCGCTTGTGGTGCGTGTAGATGCCGCAGTCCGAGCAGAAATGGTGCTCGGCGGTGCGAGTGTTGAAGCGGTAGGTCGCGAGCTTGTCCGCGCCCTGAGTGATTCGAAATGCCTCAGGCTTCGACGTGACAGCGACGGCGCCGCGCATCCGGCACATTGAGCAGGTGCAGCGTCTCGCCGAGGCGAATCCCTCGGTAAGGGTGACGGTGAACTTAACCGCACCGCAGTGGCAGGATCCGTCGAGGCTAACCGGATGGGATGACGTCGTGTCGGTCAAGCCGCGACCTTTTCAAGCGCGTCCTTGACGGCGTCGAGCGCTTCCTTGGCCTTGGAACCGTCCGGCCCCCCGCCCTGCGCCATGTCGGGACGGCCGCCGCCGCCTTGCCCGCCGAGGGCTGCAACCGCAGCCTTGACGAGGTCGACCGCATTCACCTGGCCAGCGAGATCGTCGGTGACCCCCACGGCAACGCTGGCACGACCTTCATTGACGGCGACGAGCGCGCCGATGCCGGAGCCAAGACGCTTCTTCATGTCGTCAACGGCGGCCCGCAAACCCTTGGGATCGAAGCCTTCCACGACCTGCGCGAGAAATTTATGGCCGTTCACGTCTTCGGGAGCAGGACCTTCGGAGTTGCCCGCTCCGCCGCTCATCGCCAGCTCCTTCCTCGCCTCGGCGAGCTCGCGCTCGAGGCGCTTCCGGTCATCCACGAGCGTGGCAATGCGCGCCGGGACCTCGTCGGGCGCGGCCTTCAGGGTGGCAGCGGCTTCGCGCAGCTTGGACTCACGATCGGACAGCCATTTGCGCGCGGCTTCGCCGGTCAGTGCCTCGATGCGCCGGACGCCAGCGGAAACGGCGCTTTCGGAGATGATCTCGAGCAGCTGAATGTCGCCGAGAGCTCGGACGTGTGTGCCTCCGCACAGCTCGACCGAGTAGTCACTGTCTGAGTCACGGCCCATGGAGAGCACGCGGACCTCGTCGCCGTACTTCTCGCCGAACAGGGCCATAGCGCCTGCAGCGATCGCCTCGTCGGGGGTCATGAGACGCGT
>DASUCP010000097.1:0-6930 GCA_036275975.1 Sphingomicrobium sp. | reverse complement strand
TTCGTCCCGAACGGACTGTACACCCATGCGGTGCGAAGGATCGCGCTGTTCGCATTTTCTGCGAGGACCGCATGCTCCCCGGCGAGCTTCGAGGCACCGTACACACCAAGCGGCCGGGTCGGGTCTGACTCGACGTATGGCGAGTCTTTTCTGCCGTCGAACACGTAATCGGTCGAGAGATGCACAAGCGCCGCGCCAATGCGTCCAGCGGCTCTGGCTACCGCGCGCACGCCGCGTTCGTTCACAGCGAAAGCGAGCTCCGGCTCGCTCTCCGCTCTATCGACCGCCGTGTAGGCGGCTGCAGAAACCACAGCATCAGGGCGATGAGCTTCGATTGCACCGGCGATGGCTTCCGGATCGGCAGTGAGATCGAATTCAGGCCGCGCCAGCGTGATGACGTCGTGACCAGCGCGCTCACCACGCTCCACGAGCGAGCGAGCGACCTGACCTTTTCGCCCGGTGACAACAATGCGCACGGCTTAGGCGGTGCCGATCCGAAGGACGCCGAGGCGCTCGCCGGCGTATCTTTCACGCGGCGGCTGCCAGCACCATCCTTTGCCCAAATGCCAGCTCACAGTCTTGACGATAACAGCACCCCATTCTTGGCGCGAGGCGATTGTCACCGGTACCCACGGGGCAAGCAAGGCTTAGGCGCAGCGGGCGACGAACCGAATGGCTGAAGCGCTCGCAGGGCTTGTTGCGCGCCAATCGCTTCGCTACTAGGTGACGGTGCCGCCGGTGGGAAGGTTTTTACTGCTTGTTCAAGATCTTAGCTGACCTTTCGAGGTCAACCACAGTCGTGCGGCGCTCGCAGGCGCTGATCGCGGCGGCTCTGCTGGCCAGCCTGGCGGCTTGCCAGTCGGTCGGTCCGACGCGCGGCGCGATCGAGAAGGCTCCGGCGCAGGCGAGCGTCCCGGGCTTGCGCGTCGTCGACGTCACCCAGGATGTCGCCCAGCAGCTGAACGCGCCAGCAGCCGACGATAAGGACGTGTTCGCGCGCGACCTCGGCGGCGCGCAACCTGTCGGGACGCGCGTGGGAATCGGCGACACGGTCGAAGTCTCGATCTGGGAAGCCTCACCGCCCGCTCTGTTCGGAACGACGAATCTCGACACCAGCATCGGCTCGATCGTGCAGGGAAGCCGGCCCAACACCTTGCCGGGATTCCTCGTCGGGCCTTCTGGCACGATTACCATTCCATTCGCCGGACAGATTCCCGCCGCGGGCCGGACCACGCACGAGATCGAACAGGACATCGTTCGCCGCCTCCAGGGACGGGCCCACCTGCCGCAGGCGATCGTGCGCGTATCGCACAACGTGACTTCGACTGTGACCGTCCTCGGCGACGTGAAGCAGCCCTCGCAGGTTCCGCTGAGTCCCCACGGTGAGCGTGTCCTGGACGCGATCTCCGCGGCCGGCGGTACCAGCGAGCCGCTCGACCGGATGACGATCCAGCTGACGCGCGGCGACATTGTTCGGCGGATGGCGGCGAAGGACATCATCGCAGATCCGCGCAACAACGTCGTGCTTGCAACCGGCGATGTCGTCACCGCGCTCTATCAGCCCTACAGCTTCACCGTGCTCGGGGCGGCCGGCAAGAACGACGAGGTTCGCTTCGAGGCAACCGGGCTGACGCTATCGCAGGCGCTCGGCCGCGTCGGCGGACTGCGCAGCGACACGGCGGACCCCAAAGGCGTGTTCATTTTCCGCTGGGAAAAGCCGGCGGATGCTGCTGACGGAACCGATGCGTCGCCGACGGCGTCGGGCGTGCCGGTGATCTACCGCATCGATTTGAAGCAGCCGGAAACTTATCTCGCAGCGCAAAAGTTCGAGATGCACAACGGGGACATCCTGTACGTCTCCAACTCGCCGGTTTCGGACTTCCAGCGCTTCGTCGGCCTCGTGGCAACGTCGATCCTGCCGATCGCGACGGCGAGGACCGTCGTTCCTTAAGACGTCTTCTGGCCAACGACGCCCCCTTTCTGCTCGACGTCACGCGGCTCGTCTGGCGTCGCTGGGACGGCCGTCGCCCGACGGGAATCGATCGCGTCTGCTTGGCATATCTCGAGCATTTCGGAGCGCCGGCGCAGGCGGTCGTCCAGCATCCGCGCTACCGCCGGATCCTCGGTGTGGAGTCCTCGAAACTCCTGTTCGAATTGCTTCGGGAGCCGCCCAAGCGTTTCCGGACCGCGCTGGTCGGCGGCGCGTTGCGGCGCCTCCGCGGCCACTCATGCGAGGCCCGTAATCGAATCTATTTGAACATCGGCCACACCGGTCTCGACAGCGATGGCCTGTCGCAATGGGTGCGCGATACGGGCGTTCGCCCCGTCTATTTCGTGCACGATCTCATTCCGCTGACCCATCCCGAATTCTGCCGCGCGGGCGACGCCGAACGACACGCCCGAAGGATGCGGACAGTGTTGTCCACCGCGACCGGCGTGATCGGCAACAGCCATGCGACGCTCGATGAGCTCGTGCACTTTGCAGAGCGGGAAGGCCTGCCCTCTCCAAGGTCCGTGGCAGCGTGGCTTGGAACCACGCTCGTCGAATGCTCACCGAGTCGGGCCACGGAGCGACCGACGTTCGTCGTGCTCGGCACGATCGAAGCACGAAAGAACCATCTGTTGATTTTGCGGATCTGGTCGCGGCTGATCGAACGGCTCGGAAACCAGACCCCGCGGCTGCTTATCATCGGACAGAGAGGGTGGGAAGCCGACGAGGTCTTCCGAATTCTGGACGAGGACCGGAGTCTACACGGACATGTGATTGAGCTGAACAACTGTTCCGACGAAGACACGGCTCGGCATCTGGCTTCTTCACGGGCGCTACTCTTTCCGAGCCAGGCTGAGGGCTACGGTCTGCCGCTCGTCGAAGCCCTCGCGCTGGGCGTTCCGGTTATCGCGAGCGACCTTCCGGCATTCCGCGAAATCGGCCAGGGCATTCCGATGTTCCTCGATCCCGAAGACGAGGCGTCGTGGGAAAGAACTATCCTAGATTTCTCGCAGCCGACGAGTGTCGCTCGCGCCGCGCAACTGCATCGCCTGAGCGGCTTCCGAGCGCCGACGTGGAACGATCATTTCCAGATTGTTGAGCAATGGCTCGCGTCGATGGATTCAAGCCGAAGCGATCAAGAATCGATTCGATCAGCGTCGTGACCGCCGACTCGCTCGCGAGCCCGCCACGCACCAAACACCGATCGACCAAAACGCGCCGGAAAGCCGGGTAGAGGCCCGGCTCGGGCGATGTCGGCGACGACCAGAAGCGATCGAGATGCTCCTGGTGAGTGAGGCCGGGCATGTCGTAGATCGCCTCGCCGATCGTGCAGACGGGCGTACCGGCCGCAAGCGCGAGCGTCGCCGACGTGCTGTTCACGCACACCAGGCCTTGTGCGATCTTCACCAGCTCTTCCAGGTCACCGCCATCGATGAAGTGCAGGCGGCCGGTAAGACCGAGCTGCTCGGCATGGCGGCGAACGAGCTTGCGCCAATTGTAGAAGCTCGAATCGAGCGGATGCGACTTCAGCAACAGATGGGCATCGTGACTGGCGTGTGCTGCGAAGCTCTCGATGACATAGCTTGCCGCGCTCTGCATGTCGGGGAACGGCGAGTGCGCGCGGATCTGGTAGTCGCCCGAAAGCTGCAGCGGCAGAAGGAACAGCGGCTTGCCGATGTGCTCGAGAATACGCGCGGCTTTCTTCTCGCGCAGGTTCCACGTCGCGAATTTCCACGCCCAGCCGATGCCTTCCAAGAGGATCGAGCCGGAGCGGTGCGAGCGGTAATGCGGATAGCGGAAGCGCCCATCGAGCACGTGGTGGAAATGCCAGTAGGAGTCGCGGACGCGGCGGCGGAAGCTGGCGGTGACGCGGGGCAGCTTGGGTTCAGGCGGGAGGCGCATCGCCTCCTGGCGGAACCATGTCTTGTCGCGGCTGAGTGTCGAGCGGGCATTCACGCCTTCCAGCTCGAAGGTCATCCAGTCTGGACGCAGATAGCCTTCCTCGAGGACGTGCGTGCGCACGCCGCGAACCGAAGCCATGCCGTGCGCCGAGACGTGATGAGGCCGGCAGTCGCCGAACAGCACGATGTCCGTAATGTGCTTCTCACGGAGGAACTTATCGAAGAAGACCGGCCATTCCGAGAAACGGCCGCGGAAGTCGACCGCGGCATCGGGCCAGTCGTAGCGATCGCCGCCGCTGAGGTTGATGCGGTAGACCGGGACTCCGGTCGCGGCGATGGCTGCGCCGAGCTGGCGGAACAAAGGCCCCGGCGGGCCCTGCAGAAACGCGAATGCGCGTTCGTCCTTCATCGCTTCACCGCCAGTGCCCGAGAGCCGCGAGGCCGCGGCGGCAACGTCCCTGCAGGCGCCGAAGCCTGACGATGATCCCGTCGCGCTGGCCCGCGGTCGATTCGGTGAGACGGCGAACGAGGATCTCCGGGGGGCACGGCAGCCCGGTGACCGGGTCGAGGTAGCGTGGGTAAAGCAGCAGGACGGCCGCAACGAGTTCGTCGAGCGAGCGCTTCGCGGTGCGGCGGTCAGGAACGGGTCCGAGATCGCGGGTGAGGCCCCAGCCGGCGTAGAAGGGCACGCCGTGGGTGGTGACCGGCTTTTCCCTCAGCAAAGCTTCGAAGCCCGCGAGCGAGCTGTTCACGTGGAGTTCGTCGACGAGGTCGATGAGCGCGGTAATCGGCTCGTTGCGGACGATTTCATCGGCGACGGACAGGCAGATTGCGTTGGGAATGGCACCCTTGCGATGGCCCGCCTCCACATCCGGGTGCGGCTTGTAGATGAGGTAGGCGTCGGGCGCAGATGCCCGCGCGCGACGCAGCAGCTCGAGATTGCTGGTGAGGCCCGCACTGCCGCTCACGACCGCGCGATCGTCCTCGACCTGCCCCGGCACGAGGATGTGCCGCCGCGTGGGATGGCGCCGCTCGAGGGATGCACCACCCGACCCATATTTGCTGAGTCCCGCTGCGACGATCAGCTCGCGCAGCGCGCGCGCTCGGTCGAGAAGCTCGCTCGGGAAATTTCCGTTCTGGATCAGCTCCTCGAGCTCACTCGGCTGATCGGGGTCGAAATAGATTCCGCGCCGGTCGACCACGATCGAGAGCGGCGGTACACAATCGGCACCGAGGCCAACGGAGCGGATGAACCCGTCCTCGACCTCGATCAGCCGGGCTCCCCGACCATCAAGCTCGGACAGCACGCGCGCAGGAGTTCGCGATTTCCAGACCGCGACCCTGTCGCCCTTTCGGACTGTCTCGGCGTCGGACAAGAACGCCGCGCCTTCAGTACCGCGCCACAACAGCGGAGCGACCGTTTCTCGCTTCCAGAATGCAAAGCCGATCGCACCCGCAATGTCGCGATTACTGTCGATCACGCGGCGCCAAAAACCGCAGCATTGGATCGCTTCGGCGAGACTGATCGGCTCGCCGGTATAAGGATCGGAGTAGCTGAACGCGTCGACGACATGCGCGCAGAACAGGTCCCGAAGAGCTGGGCATGCGGGCTTGCCGGCGAGTGCTGCATACGCGCCCTTGCCGACGCATTCGATCCCCACTCCGGCGATCGCTGCGAGCAGGGCGAGTTCGTCGTCGGCCTCGACGATCACCTGCGACGCGCCGGCGAAGAGATGCCACGGATCGCATTCGTCGAGCCAGACGACAGCGGTGCGAGCGCTATCAACTGCAGCGGTTCGCTGTGCGCGATCTCTGACCCGGACGAGCGTGTACGGCGTATCGGGCAGCGCGGGCTGCGAACCCCAGTAGGTGCCACCGACGCGCTCAGAGCGGATCAACTCAAGGAGCGAGTCGACCTCCGCGTCCGCCAGATTCGGCTTTGCTCCACCCGGCGCCGCGAAGCTGACCGGCCGAGCGTCCGGAAAGGGTGGTACGCGCAGAAACGCGGATGATTTCCCGCGCGGTACGACCGGCCGAGCGGGGACCTCCGCGGCCGCCTCGCCAGCTTTATTCAGGGTGGCGCCATGGCGCTCCATCCGGTCCGACCTGAACGCTAACATCTTGAGTCTCTGGCCCTTTTCGGTCCCCGCGAAAGACAAGGCATAGGCTACGAGACCCACTGTGTCATCGAGAAAGCGCGATCTAGGTTACTGCTCAAGGTCTGTATCGCTGGTAAAGTTCGGCCGTTTGAGCCGCGCACCGGTCCCAGCTGAATTTGGCGGCGCGTTCAAGTCCTTTCTCTCGGGCCTGACTGCGCCAGACCGAATCCGTGAGAGCCTCCGCTATGGCTTGGCTGAACGCATTCGGATCATCGGGGTCGATGTACCCCGCCGCATCGCCGCTGACCTCCGGGAGGCAGGACCTGTTGGCTACGAGCACGGGGACGCCACTGGCCATAGCCTCGATCGGCGGCAAACCGAAGCCTTCGTAGACGGACGGATAGATGAACAGTGAAGCCCCGGAATAGAGGGCAAACAGGGCCTCTTCGGACACAAAGCCCATATGCCTGAGCCAGCCGGCAGCGACGCCCTCGCGAACCTCCTCGTGAAGGCTTTCATTGAGCCATCCCTTCGCACCCGCGAGGACCAGCGGAGTGGAATTCCGAAGGTCGGCCGGTAGCTCGCGCCAGGCGCCAATCAGCTCGGCGATCTTCTTGCGCGGCTCCAAGGTGGAGACGCACAGCGCATATCGGCCTGGCGCGAGACCGAGCGGCGCAAGGCGGGGGTAGATTTCGTCTGCACCACGAGGTCGGTACTCGTCGCCGACACCCAAGGGGATCGCCGTCACCTTCGCTTCTGAAATCCCAAAGTCGGCGATCAGCTCACGCCGGACGGTCTCGGTGTCAGTGATCACATGTTCGGCGCGGTTGAGCGAGCATTCGAAATCGCGCTCGAACGCGCGAAGCCGCTCGGCGGGATGCGTCTCGGGATATTTCAATACCGAAAGGTCATGAACCGAGATGATGCCCGTCTCCGCATC
>DASUCP010000096.1:0-2478 GCA_036275975.1 Sphingomicrobium sp. | reverse complement strand
AGCGGCTTTCATGCTGCCGTCACTTGACCGTCTCGCGGCCGCGAAGCGCTTCCCAAAGCCCGGGCACGTGCGCATGCTTGTGCTTGCTCCGACCCGCGAGCTCGCGGCGCAGATCGCCGCCAGCGCTCAGGCCTACGGCAAATTCATGAGCCTCTCCGTCGGCGTGATCTTCGGCGGTGTGCCGAACGGGAAAAGCGTGCGCACCGTCGCGCGCGGCCTCGATGTGCTGGTCGCGACGCCGGGCCGCCTGCTCGACCTGATCGATCAGCGCGCGCTCAGCCTCCGCGAGCTCGAGATCCTCGTGCTCGACGAGGCCGACCAGATGCTCGACCTCGGCTTCATCCACGCGCTGAAGCGGATCGTCGCGCTCGTCCCACCGAAGCGACAGACCCTGTTCTTCTCGGCGACCATGCCGAGGGCCATCAAGGAACTGGCCGACAAATATCTCACCAACCCAGCCGAGGTGTCGGTCACCCCGGCCGCAACGACGGTCGAGCGAATCAATCAGAGCGTGACGATGGTGAACCAGGCCGAGAAAACTGCACTTCTGGCTATGGTCCTTAGGGCCCAGTCTGTGGAACGGGCGCTGGTGTTCAGCCGCACCAAACACGGCGCCGACAAGATCGTTCGTCAGCTCGAGGCCGCGGGCATCGCCTCGGCGGCGATTCACGGCAACAAGAGCCAGGCGCAGCGAGAGCGTGCGATCGCGGCCTTCAAGACGGGCGAAGTCGCCGTGCTGATCGCCACCGACATCGCGGCTCGCGGGATCGACATCCCGGGCGTCAGCCACGTCGTGAATTTCGACCTTCCCGACGTGCCGGAGCAATATGTCCACCGCATCGGCCGCACCGCGCGCGCTGGCGCCGACGGGATCGCGATCGCCTTCTGCGCTCCGGACGAGCGGGGGAACCTCCGCGATATTGAGCGGACGACGCGGCAACGGATCGCCGTTGCGCCGCTTCCCGCCGATTTCACGGCAAGCGCCGAAGCGTTCAAGCGACTGAAGCCCGCCCCGAAGGCTCGCCCGGAGCAGCAGCAGCGGCATTCCTCGATCAAGGCCGACCGTCGCCACGACGGCCAGCAACGCCGCGACCGCAACGAACGTCAGCGTCATCCCCACCGCGGGGAAGGTCACCCCGCTCATCGCTCGAACGCGCAGGATCGCAACGGCCAACGCCGCGACGATCAGCGCAACGATGGAACCCGTTCGGCGTACCGGCCGGAGGCTTATCGCGAGACTCAGTCCGAGCGTCGTCCCGACGGCGGCCGGCGCCAGTCGCAGCCCAACGAAGGGCGCGGGGGCTACCGCCCCAACGGTAACCAGCCCAAGCGGAAGTTTTACGGACGCCCACGCCGTCCCGGCGGTCCGCGCCGCGCCCAAGGCTAGGCGCCCGCCCTTCGCCTCACAGCGAGAATCGCGAGATTCCAGCTAATGTCTGCTTTCGACCCATTCCTGCCATTAGACGTTAAGACTTTCGGCGGGTTGGAACGGTGGGTTCGAGGATTGCTCGTAGCTCAACAGCGCTCCGCTGCATCGATTGAAATTGAAGAATCTTCTGATCGGCATCGATGATCGATCGGGTAAGGTCGAGCTGGATTCCCGGAGCAGACCTCACCTGTGCAGCTGCGACCCATGCTTCCTTGGGATCGAGATGGGGGCGGCAGGAAGCATTGAGGAATACATCCGGTCGACCTTGCGCGTCCTCTCGATCCTCTTCGGGGCAATCTACGAGTAGAGTTTGTTGTATTTCGTAGGGCATGATGCTGCGCACCCGGTCACGATAGGGCGGCACTGTCGCGGTGATTCGATCCGTCATGTCCAGACCCGCGTAGTACGTCATGATTCTGCGGCGGATGGACTCGTCACCCACTAATCCCAACGCACCTGCCGACAGTATCTCCTGATAGGTGGCCCGCTGCGTCGAACGGGGAAGGATGTTGGCGGCTTTGAAGGATTTCAACAAGAAGGCTACCGGGTCGGCGCTTTTCGAGCGGCGCAAGTCCTGGAGAGCCGCGTAGCCCGCATCGTGAACCTGGCGATAGTAGACGGTGCGCTGCCTGAAATCCTCATCGTTCGCAACCAGGTCGTCTATCAGCCGCTGGCGATATTGCTGACCTCGATTCCGGTCGAGACGCGCCTCATTCCAATTGTTCGCCTGCATCCCGAGAAAGACGCCGATCACAACGATGGCGAGATCAATCGCGACGGAAAACCAATTGTGCTTGGCCGCATGTTCCCGAAAGCGTCGAAGGACCACAGACTGCCTCCCCTCCCGCATGGGATACTAAGAAGCACTCAATTCTACATCGTTCAATCGAAGTTGATCTAATGTCCGATTTCCACCCAAAGCTGCCATAAGAACAAAGTCCTGTCCTACAGCCGGCCACTTGTGATCCAAGCTGGCGGATGATCCTCCCCAATTCCCGAGATCTGATTTGTGCTGTCTCAAGATCGCTGGCGTTTCCACGCTTGTGCGC
>DASUCP010000095.1:0-19045 GCA_036275975.1 Sphingomicrobium sp. | reverse complement strand
TCCCTGGCGTTCGAGCGACTCATCGTCCTCGACCTCGATCGCCTGCTCATCCCAGTCGCGGTCGGCCGGCTGATCCAGGTCTTCTGCAATGTTCGAGAGGCGAGCTTCGAGCTCGGCGAGCGCGGCTTCGAGACGGACCCTGGCGGCGGCGAAGTCGGGCATGGAAAGCTCCGTATGGTCGCAAAAGCAAAGGACCGAGAGCAACGGTGCCGCCGCTCCCGGTCCCTGCACGATCAGGTTTTTGAGCCCGTCGTGTCGCGGGCCTTTTCGCAGGAGGAGCCAGCTTCGAAAATACGTAGATCCACGGAGTAGTGGTGCGTCGCTCACTAACCGACCGGTAACCCTATTCGGTGTAGAAACATGCGCGTGATCAAGGAGTCGAAAATCCGCCGCAAGCCGGTCGCCGTCCGCCCATCGCGCATCCGTCGCGACCCGCTCCCGGTCGCCAGCCCGCCGAAGAAGATCAATGCCTATCCGACCGAACGCGAGGTCTGGGTGGTGGTGATCGGAGTCATCCTCTTCGCGCTCGCGCTCAGCGCCCTCACCTTCGGGATCAGCGACGTCACCGCGAAGTGAGGCCCTTTCCAGGCGGACCGATCGGCAGGGAGCATCTCGTCCGCCCTATCGACGAGCGCCCAATGAGCTGGGGCAGCCCAACCGCAAACTGAGGCTGTCGATGTCCAGGTTGTGGAAGGGTCAAGGAGGTATCGCGCGTCGCTCCGGACAAACCCCGATGTTTTTGGACCCTGCAGCCGCTGCATTGGGGCCTTCCCGCAAGACAAGGGAGGAAAAAGATGTTTTCGAGATTCCTGACCAGACGGAAAGCTGCTTTGATCCTTATGGCCGCAGGCGCGGCGGCGATCGGCTCCGGCGGAGCCCAGGCCGTTCCGCGCCCGTCGATGTGTCCTTCCTCCGGAAACAGCAATGCGCCGTTCTACGGAGTCTCGGCGGCCCAAATCGGTGAGGGCAAGCCGATCCACGTCGCCGGCAACTACCGGCTGAAGGAGCGCAACCGCAAACTGGCGCTGACGATGTCGGGGTCCAGTTCAACGCTCCTCAAGTTGAGGCTCCGGAGCAGCAAAGCCTCTGGCCACGCCGCCGGCTGCCCGCACTTCGGCGGAGCGTTCAATGCCGCCGCGTCGGTCAAGCGGGTGCGGATCACCGACTGGAAAGGCAAGCAGATCACCGTTCGAGTCGGCAGGCCGCGGGCCAACGTATCGGAACACCGATCCAAGACGCCCTGACGTAAGTAGGGCAGAGCAGAGGCAACTTTCCGCTTCAGGACCGTGTGAGGTGCGGCGGCTGGCAGAAGCTGGCATCGCCGGCCAGGCTCTCGTTCGCGCAGCTGACCTGCACGACTGCATAGTCCCGCTGCGGTGGGTCAAACCGTGAGAGTTGCAGGCTTGATCAGCTCCCAGATGAACCAGCAGAAGGCGAGGAAGGCGGCGATCGCCGCGGTGACTCCGGCGGCTTCGCCGAAGCTCAGCCGGAAATGCTTCGCGTGGTCCGCCATGAAGCGGTCAAGCTGGGGCTTCAGCGCCTCGTCGCCGGTCAGCATGCCAACGTCGAGGTGGCGTCCCTTGCGGAGGAAGGTGACGATTCGCTTCGCTTCCGCGTTGGAGACGTGCGGATAGCGTTGCAGCAGGTCGGCGGCTTGCTGGCGGGTCAGGCGCACCGCGCGGGCATAGTCGCGGCGGGTGTTGGCGTTCATTGGGTTGCTCCTTGCAAATGAGGCTGGGTAGGGGCGCGTCGGCTACGGCGCGCGACTCTTCTCAGCTCGCGCTCAAGCGCTCGGGCGCGAGGAAAGAGGCGGCCGTCGAGCTGGTCGAAATCGCCGCCCGACGAAAAGAACATAAAGCCGCCGGGGACGCGGACGGCGATGCCGACGGTGCGGCGGTCGAACTCGACTGCGAAGCGCTGGCTTGGCACGTAACTTCTCCAGTACGTGCAGACGCGTTCGCGGACGCGGTGAAGCGCCGCGGCGAGGGTCTGCTGGTTTTCAGCGGATGCGTTCGCGGAACTGCGAAACGCTGCTCATTTGAAAGGCCCCGGGCGGGCCCCTGCCGCGCTCACGCGGCGGCCCAGGGCGTCAGGCTCGTGCCGTGCTGCTGCCCGGATGAATTTCTGAACGAGGGGAACGCTCAGCCATAAAGGGCAATATGGACCTGCAAAACGCGGGGTCAAGGAGGCGGCGCTACGCGGGAATCGCGACCTCGACCTCGACGCGCTTGTCCGCGCGCATTCCTGCAAGGTTGCGCCAGAAGCGGTCGAGGCTGTCGGTCCCCCCGAACAGGGTGGTAAAGTGTGTAGAATCGACCAGCACGATGTCGCCCTTGCGGTCGCGCGTGGGCGGCATCCAGAGGACGATGTTGAACTCGGTGTTGCCGGCGCGGGTGAAGGGATGCGGTCGGACGGGGTCGATGGGCTGGCGCGCGAGGACGCGGATGCGGTCGCTGTCGGGCTCGGTGACCTCGTAATGCGGCAGGTGCGGGTGGAAGTTGAGCGTCGGCACTCCGTCGAGCAGGCCGAGCTCGTCCGCGTCGTCGAACTTGGTCAAAGGCGCGATGTCGTTGCCGCGGCGCGCAGGCCTCAGCCCCCAAATATTGCGAACCGGAACGTCGAGGCCCTTCATCAGGTCGCGCGTGAAGGTGGTGAAGCGCTGCTGGCGCGGCACGAGGGCGTCGCCGTGGTGGAGATATTCCATCTGCCTCTGGTCGTAATCGTCGGTGAAGCCGACGTCGTGATGCGGGGCGAGGACGAGGCACGTGCCGGGCCGCTTCAGCCATTGCTTGAGCGCCGCGATCTCGGCCGGGTCGGCATGTTCCTCGGCGGGGAGATGGTCGAGGCCGAAGACCATGAACGTGTCGCAGTCGGCGAGGACCCGCTCGTCAATCGGCTGGCGGAAACCGGCCTGGTCGACGCGCTGGAACACCGCGACCGGATGGCCCGTGACCTCTTCGGCGACGCGCTGGAAGCTCAGCGCGGAGACGTGGAACAGCTCGAGCGTGCCTGCGATGCCCTGGAGGAAGTTGCGCACGTCATATTGCTCTGTCTCATAAGCGGGCCACAGAACGTTGCGGACCTCAGTAATGGTCGAAAAGCGATTCTCCATCAGGGCCGGATCGCGCTGCACTTCCCACGGGTAGCTCCACGTCCAGTAGATGCTGATGCGGCGCTTGCCGTCGGCGGGGCGGGCGACATGGGTCTGGTTGTAGGTGCGTGCAGCAACGGTCATGCCTTCACTCCTTCGAGGACGGGAGCCGCGGCGGCGGACTTGGAGCCGAGGCTCGCGAGATAGTTGAGCGCCTTGATGCCCGGCAGGAAGAAATAGGCGCCGCCGCGCACCGTGGTGAACGCAGGCAAGCCGGTGATCTTCTTGCGGATTGGCCGCTTCGGGATCTTGTACTCGAGCGTGCCGTCGTGACAGTTGCCGATGATGGGGTCGCGCTCGTTGCCGAGCTCGTGGAAATTCTTGTCGTTGACCCAGACGTTCTGCGCGAACTCGAATTGGCGGATGAGGTTGGCGCAGATCACGAACGCCGCGATGCCGCGCTCCTTGCCGTCGTCGCGCTCACCAGGCGGGAGATAAGTCCCGTAAGTCGCGCCGCGCCGGATCATGCGGCGGCGGTTGATGTTAACGGCCGTGTCGCGCGGGTTCATGCGGCGCATGTGGCAACCGAGCGGGACGGCATAGCCGTGCGGGTCATTGTCCTTGTAATTGAAGTCGTTGCACCGTTCGAGGTCGGCGCCGAGTTCCGGGTCGTCCTTTTCGGGAGCGAGCGTTAGTGGCGCGCCGCTCCGCCAGCGGCCCATCAGCTTGGCCGCGACCAGCTCCTGCTCTTCCGGCGTTTCGCCGTGCTCGGCAAGGAAGTCGCGAAAGCGGCCGACGTGCTCCTCGAGGCGGCGGTAGGCCATGTAGCTGCCGTTCCGTGAAACCTCGGCAACGGGCATGGGGTATGGCTGGCCGCTCTCGTCCGGATAGCCGAGAATGAACTCGCCGGCCTTTAGCGGGCCGCCGCAGCCCGCATAGGGGATGTCCTCGCTGCCCTCGATCACCGGCTGGGACAAGCGATCGCGATAGCCGAAATGGTCATGGGCATATTCGAAGGGCGGGGTCGCCTCGAGCTCGAGGCTAGAGATGACCTCAACACCGGGGCAGCGCGTCAGTAGGCCATCATGCTCCATTTCGCAGCGGCCGCGCTCTGCCGCGTCGCGCGCGAACAGGATGGCGATGGCGTGGAGATCGTCGCGGCTCGTCCCATCGACCCAATGCTCGGGCGCGTTTGGGCCGGTATCGCCTAGCACTTCCGCGCGTGCCGCCATGCCGTGCTTGAACTCGTCGGGGAAGGTCGCAAGCGCCTCCTCGTCGAGCCCCAGCGCCTTGAGTCCGTTCCAGGTGAAGGCAACGGTCACCCAGCTGCTCTTGTTCTCCGAAGTGTCGACGTCCGCTGCCGAACGAACGGTTCCAAGGATTTCCCGAAGCCAGCCGCGGCCGGCTTCGGGACTCCCGAACTTCAGGAATACGTAGCGCCCGGTGAGCGCGGGCGTGCGCGTCAGCAGAATGTGCTGGATGTCGTTGAATTCGAGCGGTTGAGTCATGCCGCGGCTGCCCTTCCTTTCGCCCAGGCCCAGGCAGCGATGCGCCAATCGCCACCTTCGCGTTTGAGCGCGAAGGTGAACGTTGCCCCGTCCTGCCGGATTGGCTGGCCTTTGAGCTTGAGGGTCATGCTCGCCGGCACGACAAGGTAAGCGCTGTCGCCGGTCACATTGTTGTGCGCCGGCTCGCCCAGCGTCGCGTGGTACTCGCCTGCGCCGAGGTGCTCGCCCTCAGCGAGGACGTCGCGATACCAGTCCGACGGAGCGGACGGTCCCATCCACAAGTGAGGCGCCATCCCGTCGAGTATCGAGCCGTGGCTGGCAAAGCATTCGGCCATGCCCTGAGCGTCGCCGCGGTTGAATGCGTCAACGTACCTGTGCACGACGGTTGCCGGATCGACAGACGTTGCCAGCGCGGGCCCCGGCACGATTGCCTGTTCCATTCCGGCCTCCGCTAGAGCTGCATGTTGTCGAGGACGTTCGCCAGGCCGCTCTTCACCTCGAGCGCGCTCTTGATCTCCTTCGCGCTAACGTAGGAATATTCGGCATATTCCATGAAGCTCGGCCGATGATGGTCGCGAACGAACTGGATGAACGCGGTTGGGTTGGTCTTCCAGTCGGCCGGGAAGCCCTCCAGGTTTTCAAACACCGTGTCGATCCCGGTGGCGGAGAAGATCGCGACCGCGTCTTCGGTATATTTATCGAAGTCGGTGTCGAAGATGCCCTGGTACATGAAGTAGGTGCTGCCCTCGATGTCGAAGAGCGCCCACTTCAGCGTGTGGAGCTTGAGGACGTCGAGGACGTCCGGTGTTGCAGCGACCGCAGCCTCGATGTTGCGCGCGTAATTGTGGAAGTTCTCCTCGGTGCCGGGCTTAATTTTGGCGATGATCGTGAAGCCGTAGTTGATCGGCGTCCGCGGAAAGATCGGTCCGAACCGGCCTTGCTCGACCTTGTCCGGGAAATAGCCGCCGTCGGGGATGTGCATGGCCGATTGACGCCCTTTCACCTGGCTCGGCGGCAGAGCTTTCGAGACTTCCGGCTTTTCAAGAACACTGGCCATAATGCGTCCTCCTTCGAGAGTTGCCCAATTCCTCTGATGTGAGTGCGCGCTTCCGTGCGCTCCGCTATTCGCGCGCAGGTCTGGTGAACGTCCGCTCGCATAAGACTCTCGGGCGGAGGGCTACGATGCGATCGGGGCGGCGAGTATCGGTGAAAACCCCGGAGAGAGCTGAACTGAGGCAGCCTAGAAGACCGTCCCGATGATGGTGCGGAGCATCCATCCGTTCGGCCCGTGTTCGTTGCGTGCGACGACCTTCCCGGCGCTGAGTCGGAGCGAGATATTGGCCGGCAGCGCAAACGTGCCGGTCCCGCCGAGCGACAGCGCGCGTTGCGCATTGCCTGCGCTGAACCCATCCACGTTCACGTCGCCCCCTTCGCGCCACAGCAGATCGAGCGAGCCCCAAAATCCGGGTGTGAAGCCGTGGGTCAGGTGGCCTTCGAAGATGAGCAGCGGCTTCTGCTTGGTGTCGTCGGCGCCGAAAGGATCGCGGTTCGTGCTGTAGAAGCTGACCGTCGGCATCGCCTCGATGGTGGTCAGGTGCGGATCGGCCATCCCCTCGCCCAGAGCGTAGACGATCGGAACGCCCACCCTCAGCGCCCAGCGGTTCGCGCCGATATTGACCGAGCGTGCGGAGCTGTACTTGCCCGTGGGAAAGAACAATTTCGCGAGAAGGTTGACGGCGAGGCCAGGCGGGTGGGCTGCATAGTCGGCAGCTTTGAGCGCGGGCGTGCCATACACGCCGTAGACGAACCCGAGCTGCGCATCGCCGAAGCCGGTGAGGCCGTCAGTGACGTCATTGGCGGAAATATGGCTTGCGGGGACGACGAGGAACATGAAGCCCTGGTCGCTTCCGAACCTCAGCGCCTGGACAAACTGGAAGACGAGCAGCTTCGTGTTGAGGTCATTGCCCTCGTTCACAGTTGAATCGTCCGAAGCGACGTTGCTGTGCAGGAGGTGGAAGCGAACCGATGCGATGGTCGTCTGGTCGGGCACCATCATGTAGAGGCGCGCACCATCATCTTGTGCGAAGGCAGCGGAGGCCGTTCCCACAAGAAGGCTCGTGGCTAAAGCGACAGGTGCAAAAATCCACCAGCGCGTTCGCATCGCGCACTCCGAAACGGCTGGTGCTAGGATCGAAGGGTCAAAGCCTAAATCCAGACAAACCCTGACCTTGAAGCGCAAAGGCGGCGTTTAATTCCGCTTGGCAGCCGCGGGAGGCGTTTCGTTGCCGATGAATCGGCTGTTTTCCTCGGCGAGCCGAACTGGATTCGCGAGGAAAACAGTAGATGCTTCCGAGACTTACGACTCAGAGAAGAGCCTGGTTCTCGGGGGGGTTTCCTATGGTCAGCGCGGTGCAGTCGCGACCCAATTATTACGAGCTGCTGGGGCTTACGCCGGCAGCAACGGACGATGAGATCACCAACGCTTTCGCCAAGGCGATGGGCATGTTTGGCTTTCATCCGGTAACCGTCGCGGCTCAGTTGAGCGCAGCGTTCGAGATTCTGCGCAATCCTGCGAAGCGGAAGGATTACGATCGCTCGCTTGGGCTGGCGAAAGAGCCCGAGTCAGTGCCGCAGCCGCAGCCCTGGGCGATGGCCGCCCAGCGGGGCGGGACGCCGTTCTTCGGGCTCGCGCGTTCCGTGCCACCGGCGCAGAGCCAAGCCGAGCCCGCGCTCCCGGTCGCGCGCGAACCGCGAACGGATCCCCTGCACCGGCCCGCGTCGCCCGCGGAGCCGAGAGTGGCCCCGTTCATCGCCGCGGCGCTCCGTGAGTCGCCGAAGGCCGCTGCGCCCGAGCCCGCTCCGCAGCCGGCGCCGCAGCCGGACCCGATGCCTCGGCCAGAACCGAAGGTCGAACCGACGACGGAGCCCCGGATCGAGGACATCCTCGCGGCGGCGCGGGCGGCGATCCCTGCCGAAACCGATGAACGGCCCGTCGCCTGGCAGCGCCCCGCGCTCGTCATCGGCGGAGTCATCCTCGCGGTGGGCCTGGTCGGCGGCCTTGCGGGAATGTCCGCGGGCGGCGACGCGGCAGACTCGCAGCAGAATGAAGCCAAGGTCACCGTGGCGGTGCCGGCTGCGAAGGCTGTAGCGCCGCCGGAGGCGTTGCCGGCCGGGCACTTCGAGGCGGTGTCGCAGCCCGTCCACGCGGCGGTCGCGAGCTCGCGCAACATTCGCCACCGTTCATCAGTCCAGCCACGGGCGTTCGAGAAGAGCGCGCTCGATGGGATCGAGTCGGCGATCAGCCAGCCTGAAGCCAGCCCCGGCGTGGACGCCTCGGTCGAGCAGGCGAGCGCGGAAGCGCCTGCGATAGAGCCGGTCGCGGCCAGCCTGCCGCTTCCCAAGAGGGTCATTGCGCGGACGATCGACCGCATTGGCTATGCCTGCGGCTCGGTTGTTTCGGCGACCGCGGTCGAAGGCGCCGACGGCGTCTACAAGATCAACTGCACGTCGGGTCAATCGTATCAGGCCTCGCCGGTACGCGGGCGCTATCACTTTCGACGCTTGGGGCGGAACTAGCCCACCCTAGTATCTCGGGTAATAAGCGACCTCCCGCGCACGATAAATCGCGCCAGCCATCTGCGGACGGGCGCCGTTCCAGGCTCTCCACGTGCACTGATTGAAGTCCGGCTCGCCAAGACCGTACCAACGGCCGTTGTCGTAGAGGCAGACTCGCTCGACGGCGCGGCTCACACGGCGGTGAAGCGAGTCCGTTCCGGCGCGCGTCAGGAGATTGAGATCGGCGTAGGGCACACGCTCGATGTTCATGTAAGCCGGCGGCGTGGACTGGACGACGATGACCGCCTGCTGAGCCGGCGCGGGCGAACTCAAGAAGACCAGGAATCCCGCAATTCCCGCGAAAGCGCCTGCGATCCTGCTTTTGGAGCGGCTGACCATTGCTTCCTCCTCGTTTGGTCAACGGGGACGCAACAAGGACGCAACAACTCTGGCCAAACGAATGAAGCGGCAGTTGGGGACCAGAAAAGAAGCTGTCTAGCTCGGCTTCACGAATTTCAGCGCATACTGGTCGGTATGGCCGCGGATCGAGGGGTCGAAGATCGGCTTGGTGTGATCGTCGCCGGGGCGGCGCAGGAAATTGCCCTCGGCGGCGAGCTTGAACCCGGCCGAAGTGACCTCCTTGACGACGACATCCCGGTTGATTCGGTGCATCTTCTCGATCTGCTCAGGGGTAAGTCCCGGCGGGCCCTGGTGATCAATGATGAAGAAAATGCCGCCAGGTTTCAGCGACTTGTAAACCGCCCGGTCGAACGCGACCGTGTCCACGTTGCCATACTTCGCAATCTTGAGGTCGTGATAATTCTGGGTGACCCAGGCGAGGTCGAGCTGCTTGGGGAACACGACTGTTCCGAACGGCTTCACGTCAAGCGAGACGTTCTTCCACTTGCCTTCGGCGAGCATGGCGCGATCGTCCTTCACGGAATCGTTCCAGCCGGCATTCTCGATGGTGTAGATGTGGCCGGTGGGCCCGACGACGTCGCTCAGCATGCGCGTGAAATAGCCGCCTGCGGGATAGAACTCGCCGACCGTCATTCCCGGCTTCACGCCCGAAAAGGCGAGCGTCTCGGCAGGTTTGCGCAGGGGATCGGCCTTCCGATAGTCGGCTGGACGCGCGGGGTCGGCAACGGCGTTCTGGATTGTCGCGCGAAGATCGGGAGCAGCCGATTTCGAGCAGCCGACGGGCGCGACGAACGCGACGGCGAACAGAAGGGAAGCGAGCTTGCGCATTGCGGACCTCCAAAAAGAGTGGGGAGCCGTTAGCGCTTCAGCACGGAGGTGGAACGATCTTTCGACCGAAGGACGCCGCCTGTCTGCCGAGCGTCAAACTCACTCCTCGGTGCGCATCAGTACCGTTTCGCCGATCAAAAGGAACAGGATGAAGGGCGCCCACGCCGCGACCATCGGCGGGTAGGCGCCCGCGTTGCCCATCGCCAGGCTGAAATTGTCGGCGACGAAATAGGCGAAGCCGAGCGCCATTCCGAGGCAGGCACGGAGCAGCACTTGGCCCGAGCGCGCAAGGCCGAAGGCTGCGACCGCGGCGAGCAGCGGCATCAGCAGGATCGACAAGGGTTGCGAGATTTTGTGCGCGAGGCCCGCGCGAGCTTCGTCGGTCGGGCGCCCAGCGGCTTCGAGTTCGGCGATGCGCTGCTTCAGGGTCCAGTAATCGAGGACGGTGGGATCGACCTTGGCGAGCGTCAGCTGCGCTTCGGTGACGCCAGACATCGCTTCCAGTTGCGGGACCTTGCGCACGACGTTCATGGTCGCGTCGTAGATTCGCGCGTCCTGGACGATCCAGTCGTTGTCCTTCGAATTGGGGAAAGCGCGCGCAGCGGTGATTGTGCGTTGAAGGACGCCGGCGGTGCGGTCGTAAATTGTCAGGCGCTGGATCTTCATCCCGGCTCCGCGGCCGGTGACCAGCCCGGCCTCGATGAGGTCGTCGCCGCTCAGGATCCAGACGTTGCTCAGAATGCCGCTCGCTGGCGGGATTGGCTTATAACCATTATCCGACCAGGCGTTCACCTGCCTGGTGGACTTGACCACCACGCCTTCGTTGAAGGCAAACAGGGCGACCGAAATGCCGATGCTGGCGATGACCAGCGGCGCGAGGATCTGGTGCGCGGAGAGGCCGGCCGCCTTCATCGCCACGACCTCGCTGTGCTGGTTCAATCCGACGAAGGCGATAAGCGTGCCGAGCAGCACGGAGAAGGGGAGGAAACGCGAGATGAGAATGGGGATTCTCAAGGCAACATAGTGCCACAAATCGGCATCGGTATTTCCGGGCACCGCGAGAATCTTCCCGGCCTCGCCGAGGAGATCGAGCGTTTCGAGGACAAGGATGAGGATGATCAGCACGGCAAGGCTGCGGGTGAGGAAGAGCCGCACCATGTACAAAGCAAGGTGACGCGAGGGGAAGAAGCTGAGGTTGATCATGCCTCACCGAACCTGGGCATGAGGCTGCGGATGCGCTTGCCCATCCTGGCGAAGAACCATTCGAGCGCGCCGATCGGCTGCCCGCCGGGCTTGTGCGCTAGCACGTGGTACATCCACGCGATCATCGAGGCGAAGATGATGAGCGGCACCCACAAGGCAATCATTGGATTGAGCTCCCCGTTAGATCCCGCCTGCTCGCCGTACTGATTCACCTTGTGATAGGCGACGACGATCAGCAGCCCGAGGAAAATGCCGAGAGCCGACGTGCTGCGCTTGGGTGGCACGGCGAGCGCCACGGCGAGCAGTGGCAGCATGAACATCATGAAAACTTCGACGAGGCGGAAGTTGAGTCGCGCCTGGGCCTCGAGCTTCTGGTGCTCGCTGCTGGCCCCGCCGCCGTAGCCGTTGCGCCAAAGCTCGTGGAGGTAAAGCTCGTCGGACTCGGTGCCGCCGCGACGACGGAACTGATCGATGACGGGCAAGCTCACGGGCAGGTCGTAGCTGTCGAACGCGAGGGTGCGCGGCGTCGAGAATTTCGGCGAATCCTGGACCAGTCGGCCCTTCGTCAAGCGGAAGAGAATGATGTTGGGATCGTCGGTCGAAAGGAAGCGGCCGCGCTCCGCCGTCGCCGCCACCGTCATGCCCTTGCCGTCGTCGGTCTCGACGAAGATGCCATGGAGCTGCGTGCCCTTGTTCTCGCTGCTCTCGATGCGCAGGGTAAGGCGCTTCCCGAGGCGGTTGAATTCGCCGACCTTGACGGCCGCGCCGAGCGCTCCGGAATTGAGGTCGAAGCGCAGCGCCTCATAGCGATACTCGGTAAAGGGCTGGAGGTAGCCGACGATGCCGAGGTTGATGAGCGCGAGCGGTATTGCATAGGCGTAGGGCACGCGGAGCAGCCGCCCGTATCCCACGCCAATGCCGCGCATCGCGTCAAGCTCGGAAGATAAAGCCAGCTTGCGGAACGCGAGCAGGATGCCGAGCATCAGGCCGATCGGAATGCCGAGCGAGAGATATTCCGGCAGCAGGTTGGCGAGCATCCGCCACACCACGCTGACTGGCCCGCCGGCATCGACCACGTATTGGAACAGCCGCAGCATTTTATCGAGGACGAGGAGCATGGCGGCGAGGATCAGCGAGCCGAGGAGCGGCACCGCGATCGATTTCGCGAGGTAGCGGTCAATCAAGCCGAGTTGGCGCAAATTGTCGTCCCAGCACCATGATTTGGCCGCAAAGGCAGCCGAGATTCCAAGAGCGGACAAGTGCACCCGGGCCCGGGCGCACCCGTTCGCTCGTCGCTCCTATAGCGGACCGGTCAGTGAATTCATGTTGAAAGTGCCGCCAGTAACTGATGCGCGATCGACTGACGGGCAGCCATGCCCGCCTATGGCGTGCGCGCATGGGCACAAACCGCGTATCGCGTTGCTGTCGAACCCCAAGTCGACCGGCAATATCGCGCAGCTTCCGCGAATCCGGGAGTTCGCGTCCGAGCACCCGGACCTGTTCCACTACGAGGTGGAAAGCGCGAGCCAGATCGGCGAGGCGATGCGCTCCATCGCGCGGGTCCGTCCCAAGGTGCTGGTGATCAACGGCGGCGACGGAACGGTGCAGGCGACGCTGACGGAGCTCTACAACGGCGGCCACTTTGGCGAGGAGCTGCCTCCGGTCGCGGTCCTTCCAAGCGGCAAGACAAACCTCATCGCGCTCGATCTTGGCGCGAAGGGCGATCCGGTCGAAACGCTCGAGCGACTGATCGAACTTGCGCGGACCGACGAGCTTGCGTCGTTCACTGTCGATCGCGAACTGATCGCGCTGCGCCGCGGCGGGGCGGAAGACCGGCCGGTGATCGGCATGTTCCTCGGCGGCGCCGGCCTTGCGGAGATGATGCTCTACTGCCGTGAGAAGATCTATCCGCTCGGACTTCCGAACAGCATCGCGCACGCGATTACGGCAATTGCGGCGACCGCCAAGCAGGTGCTGGGCCTCAAGGCGAGCTTCCTTCCGCCCGATTCGATGCCGCTCAGCGTGTCGCTGTCGCAGCAGGACGGTGCGCTCAGCGGCCACTTCTCGCTGCTCGCTGTGACGACGCTGGAGAAACTGCTGCTGTCGACCGACATGGGCGCGCATCGCGCGGGCACGCTGAAGCTTCTTGCAATCGAGCAGAAGCCGCGGTCGGTGGTGCGTGCGGTCCTTGCAAAGATCGTCGGAAAGCTTGGGCCTCATGTCGAGGGCGTGCATTTCAAGGAAGCCGACGAAATCACCATCGAGGGCGAGAGCAGCCACCTGATCCTCGACGGCGAGACGTTCCGCGCCGAACCCGGCAGCCCGATCCACCTGTGCACCGCGCAGCCGTTGTCGTTCGTCAAGCTGGCGGCGTAAACCCCTAGCGCATGAGCGAGCTTCGCGACCTTGTCGCGGAAGAATTGGGGCCGCCGGTCGATCCGCGGGTTGCCGCGGTCGCCTGCGCGATTGCGGCGCAGCATGGTGCCGCGAGCCGCGCGGTGCTGTTCTACGGCTCGTGCCTTCGGGAGAAGCAGCTCGACGAGCTGATGCTCGATTTCTACCTGATCGTTTCCGACTATCGCGCCGCGTACGGGAAGCGTTGGCTGGCTGTCGCGAACCGGCTCATTCCGCCGAACGTCTTCTATTTCGAGCACGATGGCCTCGCCGCGAAATATGCTGTGCTCAGCGAGGCCGACTTTGCGCGGGAGTGTGGCTTGGACTCGCGAAGTACCTCGGTATGGGCGCGCTTTGCTCAGCCATCGAGACTGGTCTGGGCGGTAGACGAGGATGCTCGTGAGCGCACCATCAACGCGGTGGCCGAATGTGGACCAACGCTGTTTGAGTTCACTCGACCGGCAATGACCGGCGATGATCGGAATGATCCGCTAGCCGTGTACAAAGCCGGATTTGCATTTACTTATGGCGCCGAAGTGCGCGCCGAGCGAAAGGCAAAACCCAGCTCAGTCGTTGATGCCGATAAAGAGCGGTATTCCCGCTTCGGACAAGCCATCATCCGAATACACGCACTCTCAAAAGCGCCGAGGCTGACCAAATCGACATACAAATCGAGCTTTCAGGAAGGCGCGGTTCGAGTACGTGCCAGGAAGAGAGCTCAGCGCAAGTGGAACGCGATGCAGCGAAAAGGAAAGATGCTGTCCATCGCGCGCCTCGCCAAGGCCAGCTTCACCTTCGCCGGCGGCGCCGAGTACATCGCGTGGAAGATCAATCGCCACGCCGGCGCAAACATTAAATTGAAACCGTGGCAGCGGCGGCACCCGCTGCTGGCCGGGATCAGCCTCTTGCCCCGCCTGCTGAGGAGCGGGGCGGTTCGCTAGTGCGGCTGAGGGCCGCGGCGACGGCGCTAGCCAGCGCTCCGACGGTGAAGGGCTTGCGCAACAGCTCGTAGCCGCGCAGGTCGTCACTCTCGCCTTCCCCAACGTAGCCGGTGACGAACAGCACGGCGAAGTCGCGCACCGACGTCGACTTCAAGTGACGGATCAGCTCCGGGCCGCTCATCTCCGGCATAATGACGTCGCTGACGACGAGATCGAACTCGTGATTGCGGAACAGCTCGACCGCTTCGGCGCCGCTGCCGCAGGCGACCGGCTCGTAATCGAGGTCTTCAAGCGCATCGATCGTCGCGGTGCGGACGCGCGGATCGTCTTCGACAAGGAGGATGCGCGCACCCGCGACATGCGCTTCGGCGTCCTCGCGTCGCTGCACGGCGGGATGGACGCGGACCTGTGCGGCGACCTGCGTGCGGGGCAAGTAAATGGAGACGGTCGTGCCTCGTCCGACCTGGCTTTCGATGCCGACCTCGCCGCCCGATTGGTGAGCAAAGCCGAAAATCTGGGAAAGGCCCAGACCGGTGCCCTTCCCGACCGGCTTGGTCGTGAAGAAGGGCTCGAAGGCGTGCTCGAGCACTTCGGGGGTCATGCCGCAACCGGTGTCGGTGACGCTGATCTTCACATAGTCGCCCGCCTGGACATCACCGACCTGGTTGGCGGCGACGCGGACGTTTTCGGTTGCGATGCGCATCAGCCCCTCGCCGTCCATCGCGTCACGAGCGTTGACGGCGAGGTTGACGATCGCGTTCTCCAACTGGTGAGGGTCGACGTAGATTGGCCAGGTGTCGTTGGCGAGGTCGACCTCGACCCGAATGCGCTCGCCGAGCGTGCGGTCGAGGAGGTCGGACATGCCGCCGATCAGCTCGGAGCTATCGACCCGCTCCGGAAGCAGCGGCTCTGAGCGGGCGAAGGATAGCAGGCGCCGGGTCAGCGCCGCGGCACGGGTCGCGCCTTCCATTGCGTTGTTGAGGTGCATCATGATCTCGCGCCGCGGGCCGTTGAGACGGCGGAGCGCGAGATCGATGCCGCCCACCACCACCGCCAGCATATTGTTGAAGTCGTGGGCGATGCCGCCGGTGAGTTGGCCGACGGCTTCCATCTTCTGGACCTGGCGGAGTTGGGCCTCCGCGGCCTCGCGCTCGGCGGCCTCGGCCTTCAGCGCTTGGTTGGCCTCCCACAGCTCCTGAGTGCGCTGGCGCACCGCCTCTTCGAGCGCTTCGGCGCGCTCGGACTCGCTTTCGACCTGGCGCCGTGCCGCCGCGTTCTGGCGAAGAGCCTGGACCGAGACGACAGCGAGAAAGATCGCGCCGAGGCCGACGAGGATTCCGAGCCAGCTCAGGATATTGGTGAACTGGTCGGCCTGGTCGGAGAAGAACTGGCTGCGCTGGATTTTGTCGCGAAGGGTATCGCGCTCGGCCTTGATGATGCCTTCGAGCGCGTTGTCGAGCCGGCGCCCGGTACTCGGTTCGCCGTTCGGCCCTTCACGCGATGCGGCATAGAAATAGCTGATTCCGGCGTCGCCCTGTTTCGCGAGCGCGGCCTGCGCGGCGAGGGACAGCTGCGCCCCGCGTTCGTTGTAAAGTTGCTGCACGAGCGCGACGCGAGCCTGCTGCTCCGGACTGCCGCGCATCAGGTCGCGCAGCTGGCGGATCTGATAGCCGGCGAATTGCCACGAGCTCGCATAGATTTCGCCGTTGGGATGCGGGTGCTCGTCGAGCACGAATCGGGCCAGCGCGGCTTCGGACCGCGAGACGTTCGCGCTGACGTTGCGGACGACGAGCGCGACTTCGTAGGAATGGCGCTCCGCGTCGAGCGCTTGCTCACGGGCATCGTTCGCAAATTTGACGAGGAAGACCATGCCGACGAGGATCAGCGCGGCGACAAGACCGGCGGCCGCAGCTCCCCCGCGCCTCCAATCGAAGCGGATTTCGTCCTCTTCCCCGTCCCCGATCATGAGGTCAGTCTAGCGACGTTAACCTTTTGGCGAAAGCCAAAGGTTCCATTGGAATTGGGGGTTTTCCCTCAGCTTATGCAGCCTGTTGCACGGCCTGCCGCAGCGAACATCTGCAGGATTTCTCCGACCTGGTCTTCCGTGTGGAGAGCGCAGAGCGAGCAGCGCAGCAGGGTCATCCCGGCTGGCGTCGCGGGCGGCCGGGCAAGGTTGACGTAAAGGCCTTCGTTGAGAAGCGCTTCCCACATAGCTGCGCCCTTCTCGAGATCGGGCATGATGACGGCGATGATCGCCGACTGCGGCTCGTCGGTGCCCAGCGTGAAGCCGAGCTGGCGAAGACCGGCGTGAAGGCGCTTCGAATTTTCCCACAGGTGCGCGCGCTTGTCGGCGCTGTCCATGAGCTTGCGGATCGACGTCGCGGCGGTGGCGACGACGCTTGGCGGGAGCGAAGCGGTGAAGACGTAGGGACGGCAGACGAGGCGCAGGATCTCGAACTTGGGATGGTTCGAGACGCAGAAGCCGCCGACTGTGCCGACCGACTTGGAGAAGGTGCCGATAACAAAGTCGACGTCGTCGATCACACCCTGCGCTTCGGCCACGCCGCGGCCGTGCTCGCCGATGAAGCCCATCGAGTGAGCTTCGTCGACCAGCACCATAGCGCCGTTGGCCTTGGAGACCGCGACCATTTCCCTCAGCGGGGCGACGTCGCCCATCATCGAATAAACGCCCTCGAGGACGACGAGCTTGCGGGCGCCTTCGGGGATGCGCTTCAAGCGCTTTTCGAGCGCTTCGATGTCATTGTGGCGAAAGGGCACGATCTGCGCGTTGCCCATTGCGCAGCCGTCGTAGATCGAAGCGTGGCTGTCGATGTCGAGGACGATGTAGTCCTCCTTCCCGGCGATCGTCGAAATGACGCCGAGGTTCGCCTGGTA
This sequence comes from Sphingomicrobium sp., assembly GCA_036275975.1. Lineage (GTDB taxonomy): Bacteria > Pseudomonadota > Alphaproteobacteria > Sphingomonadales > Sphingomonadaceae > Sphingomicrobium. The sequence goes on along the minus strand of DASUCP010000095.1, from coordinate 2,210 downwards.
GCCGGTCGAGAAGACCATGGCGTGGTCCATGGCGTAAAAGTCCTTCAGCGCCTGCTCCACCGCCTTGTGTCCGACGTAGGTGCCGTTGAGGACGCGGCTGCCGGTGGTGCCCGAGCCGAACTCGTCGAGCGCCTTTTTTCCGGCCGCGACAACGTCCGGATCGAACGTCATGCCCATGTAATTGTAGGTACCGAGCAGGATCGTGCGCTTGCCGTTGCAGATCGCGACGGTCGGGCTTTCCACCTTCTCCATGACCAGGTTGAAGGGGTCGGTGACGCCACTTTCGAGCAGCGTCTCGCGCTGCTCGATCAGCGCGTCGAACTTGGAGAAGAGGTCAGCCACGAGCGGTGGTCAGCCTCTGGAGGGCGTCGACGAGCTGGCCCACGGTCTCGATTTCGGCCTGCATGTTCATCGAGATGATCACGTCGAACTCGTCCTCCACGTTGGCAACGAAGTCGAGGACGGTGAGGCTGTCCCACTCGAGGTCCTGGGCGAAACGCGTCGCCTCGGTGATCGCCACGCCTTTCTTGTTGAACGGCTCGATCAGCTCGACGGTCTTGGCGTAGGTTTCGGCGCGGTCGGACATGCGGGGCTCGTTAGTGTTGCCCCGCCGCTTAAGCAACGCAATGGGGCGGAAACGCGGCGCTGCTGCGGCTAGCTCTTGCGGACGAGCGCGGCCCCGACGAGCACGAGCACCAGGCCCGCGGCGCGGGTGATCGTTACGGGTTGACGCGAAAGGCCCAGCAGGCCGAAATGGTCGAGAACGAGGGCGGCTGCGAGCTGGCCGGCGATCGCGGCCGTAAGGAGAACGCCTACCCCGACGCGGGGAGCCCCGAAGGCGGCGACGGCGACGAAGAAGGCGCCATAGAAGCCGCCGAGCCATGCATACCAGGGGAGGTGCTTGAGCGAGGGATCAAACAGCCGGCCGGAGGCTGCGGCGACCGCGCCGCCTAGCGCAATCGTGCCGATGAGGAAGGAGATGAAAGCAGCCACGATTGCCGAGCCGGAGGCTTTGCCGAGGAGTGCGTTGGTCGGCGCCTGGATCGCAAGGAGGATGCCGGCGATCACCGCAAGGACCGGTGAGACCAGCGCTCCGTTCATTCTATTCTCCCCAGTCGAACAGGTCGCGGAGCCGCCGCGGCTGCGAGCGCAAATATTGCTGCGGCGCATTCACCGTGCCGCCGAGCGCGGCAGCCGCGTGCCACGGCCAGCGCGGGTCGTAGAGGATGCCGCGGGCGAGCGCCACGAGGTCCGCATCGCCGGTGCCAACGATCGCCTCGGCTTGCTCGAAGTCGGTGATGAGCCCGACTGCGACGACCGGGATGTGGACCGCCCGCTTCACCTCGCGGGCGAGCGGGACCTGGTAGCTCGGGCCTACCGGAATCTGCTGACGCGGGTCGAGGCCGCCTGAAGATACATGGATCGCGGCGCAGCCGCGCGCTTCGAGCGAGCGGGCGAATTCGATCGTCTGCTCGATGTCCCATCCACCCTCGACCCAATCGGTCGCGGAGACGCGCATGGTGACGGGGCGATCGGCGGGGAAGACCGCGCGAACCGCGTCGAACACTTCGAGCGGAAAGCGCATGCGGTTCTCGAGGCTGCCGCCATATTCGTCGGCGCGATGGTTCGAGAGCTGCGAGAGGAACTGGTGCAAGAGATAGCCGTGCGCACCGTGGATCTGGACCGCGGCGAGGTCGAGACGTGCTGCGCGTTCGGCGGCATCGGCGAAGGCCTGGCGGATGCGATCGAGGCCGGCGCGGTCGAGCTCCTCCGGCGGGTTTTCTCGGGCTTCGAACGGGATCGGCGACGGGGCGACGGTTTGCCAGCCGTTGGGCTCGCCCGGAGCGATCTGCTTTCCGCCGTACCACGGCTTGTCGGTCGAGGCCTTGCGGCCGGCGTGGCCGAGCTGGATGCCGATCGGCATCTGCGACCAGCGGCGGATGCTCGCGAGCACCCGTGACATCGCTTCCTCATTGGCGTCCGACCATAAGCCCGTGTCACCGTAGCTGATCCGGCCTTCGGGCGTGACGGCCGTTGCTTCAATGGTCAGCAGCGCCGCGCCCGAAAGCGCGAGATGGCCGAGGTGGATGACGTGCCAGTCTGACATGCATCCGTCCTCGGCGGAATATTGGCACATCGGCGCAATGACGATGCGATTCGCGAGCTTCAGGCCGGCGACCTCGAGCGGGGTGAACAGAGCGGACATGGCT
>DASUCP010000094.1:0-2456 GCA_036275975.1 Sphingomicrobium sp. | reverse complement strand
GACAACCTCTGGCGCATCGGCGACGAGAGCTGGTCGCCGGAGCGCGGCAGCTTCGCCGACTTCATCGACGGTCGCCCGCAAGTGTTCGTCTTCTCGGCCGAGAAGTTCCTGCGGCACAGCGTCTAGGCTTGCGTCGGGTAGCCGGCTAAGGGCGCCGCCATGGAAGTTCTGGACGCTCCCCGCATTACACCTGATGTTGTTGCCGAGCACGGTCTCGCCCCCGACGAATACGACCGAATCCTGAAGGCGCTCGGCCGCGAGCCGAACCTCGTCGAGCTCGGCATCTTCTCGGTCATGTGGTCGGAGCATTGCTCGTACAAATCCAGCCGCGTTCACCTGAAGAAGCTGCCGACCGAGGCGCCATGGGTGATCCAGGGGCCGGGCGAGAATGCCGGCGTGATCGACATCGGCGACGGCGACGCCGCCATCTTCAAGATGGAGAGCCACAACCACCCGTCCTACATCGAGCCCTACCAGGGCGCGGCGACGGGAGTCGGGGGAATCCTTCGCGACGTCTTCACCATGGGCGCGCGGCCGGTCGCGAACATGAATGCGCTGCGCTTCGGGCGACCGGATCATCCGAAGACCCGGCACTTGGTCGCAGGGGTGGTCGCCGGCATCGGCGGCTACGGCAATTGCGTCGGCGTCCCGACCGTCGGCGGCGAGGTCAATTTCGACGCCGCCTATGATGGCAACATCCTCGTCAACGCGATGACGGTCGGCGTCGCAAAGACCGACAAGATCTTCTATTCGGCCGCCACCGGCATCGGAAACCCGATCGTCTATGTGGGCTCGAAGACCGGCCGCGACGGAATCCATGGCGCGACGATGGCCAGCGCCGACTTCGGCGAGGACAGCGAGGAAAAGCGCCCCACCGTCCAGGTCGGCGATCCGTTCACCGAGAAGCTTCTGATCGAAGCTTGCCTCGAGCTGATGGCGACCGATGCGATCGTCGCGATCCAGGACATGGGCGCTGCGGGCCTCACCAGCTCGTCGGTCGAGATGGCGTCAAAGGGCGGCGCCGGCATCCGGCTCGATATGAACAAGGTGCCGTGCCGCGAAGAGGGCATGACGCCCTATGAAATGATGCTCTCCGAAAGCCAGGAACGCATGCTGATGGTGCTCAAGCCCGGCCGCGAGACTGAGGCGGAGGCGATCTTCAAGAAGTGGGAGCTGGATTTCGCGGTCATCGGCGAGGTGACGGACACCGGCCACATGGTGCTCGAGTTCGATGGCGAAGTCGTGTGCGACATCCCGCTCGGGCCGCTCGCCGACGAGGCGCCGTGCTACGAGCGCCCTTACGCGATTCCGAAACCGCCGGAGCCGCTCACGGACATTCCAGAAAGCACCGACATCGCCGCGGACCTGCTGAAGTTGATGGCTTCGCCCAATCTCGCCAGCCGCCGTTGGGTGTGGGAACAATACGATCAGTCGGTCGGCGCCGACACGGTGCAGCGCCCCGGGGGGGATGCCGCAGTGATGCGCGTGCACGGGTCGAAGAAGGCGCTGGCGATCACCACCGACGTGACTCCGCGCTATTGCTACGCCGACCCGGTCGAGGGCGGGAAGCAGGCGGTCGCGGAGGCCTATCGGAACCTCTGCGCGGTCGGCGCGAAGCCGCTGGCGATCACCAACTGCCTCAACTTCGGCAACCCCCAGCGGCCCGAAATCATGGGCCAGTTCGTCGGCTGCGTCGAAGGCATGGCCGAGGCGTGTCGGGCCCTCGATTTCCCTGTCGTGAGCGGCAACGTGTCGCTCTACAACGAGACCAAGAACGAGGACGGATCGTCGGTTGCGATCCTCCCCACCCCCGCGATCGGCGGCGTCGGCTTGCTCGACGACTGGGAGAAGAGCGCGACGGTCGCGTTCAAGGCTGCGGGCGAGACGCTCATGCTACTCGGTCATTCGACTGGGCACGTGGGTCGGTCGCTCTGGCTGGAGGTCTGCCATGGCCGGCGCGAGGGCGTTCCGCCGCCGGTCGATCTCAATGTCGAACGCCGTGTCGGAGAGCTTGTTCGCCAGCTTATCGCCGCCGGCCTCGTCTCGGGGGTGCACGACATCTCCGATGGTGGAGCGCTCGTCGCAATCGCCGAGATGGCGCTCGCGGGCTCGATCGGCGTGCGCCTGACGCTGCCGACGGCCGCCAATACCGCCGCGATCATGTTCGGCGAGGACCAGGGGCGGATGCTTGTCACCACGACTGACCCTGACGCGGTAGTTGCGCGGGCAAGCGCGGCAAACATCTTTGCAGCGCGTATCGGCGAGACCGGCGGCGATGCCGTGGAGGGGCCGGGCTTCCGAGCCACCGTCACCCATCTCCGTGCCGCGCATGAAGGCTTCTTCCCCGGGCTGATGGGCAGCGAGCTGACGCCGGAGTTCTAACCAGCGAAAAAGGGGGAGCATGCTCAAGCCGATCGCAATTGCGACCGCGATTTCCGGAACTCTCGATATCGCGT
>DASUCP010000093.1:0-2753 GCA_036275975.1 Sphingomicrobium sp. | reverse complement strand
GCGAGATGGCCGAGGTGGATGACGTGCCAGTCTGACATGCATCCGTCCTCGGCGGAATATTGGCACATCGGCGCAATGACGATGCGATTCGCGAGCTTCAGGCCGGCGACCTCGAGCGGGGTGAACAGAGCGGACATGGCTTCTCTTACTTGGATGCAGCGGGTTCGGGCTGGCGCACGCTTTCCATGAGCAGGCGATAGGATTTGAGGCGTGCCTGGTGATCGTAAATCTGCGCCGTGACGATCAGCTCATCCGGCTTAGTCCGCTCAACGAAATCTTCGAGCTGCCGCCCGGCCGTTTCGGGGCTGCCGATGGCCGACGCCGAAAGCACCTGGCGAAGGATGGCGCGGGCTTCGAGCGGAAGCTCGTCAGCGTAACCGCGATGCGGCGGCGGGAGCTTGGTTGGGTTGCCGGTGCGCAGTGAGACGAATGCCTGCTGCACGGACGTCGCGAGAAGCTCCGCCTCCTCGTCGGTGTCGGCCACGATCGCGTTGAAGCCGAGCATCACATGGGGCTTGTCGAGTTGCTCGGACGGCTCGAAGCGTTCGCGATAGACCCTGATCGCCTCCATCATCATCTGCGGCGCGAAGTGCGACGCGAAGGCGTAGGGCAGGCCGAGCATCGCGGCGAGCTGCGCTCCGAAGAGGCTTGAGCCAAGAATCCATAAAGGGATGCTCAGCCCTTCTCCGGGAATTGCGCGAACATGCCCGTTCGCGCCTTTGAAATAGTTCATTAGCTCGACGACGTCGTTCGGGAACTGGTCGGCGTCAGACGAGAGATGGCGCCGCATGGCGTAAGCCGCCGCCTGGTCCGTGCCCGGCGCGCGGCCGAGGCCGAGGTCGACGCGACCGGGGTAGAGGCTTTCGAGCGTGCCGAACTGCTCGGCGATGATCAGCGGCGCATGATTTGGAAGCATGATCCCGCCAGCGCCGATGCGGATCGTCGAGGTTTGCGAACCGACATAGGCCAGAGCGACGGCGGTCGCTGCGCTGGCGATGCCCGGCATAGAATGATGCTCCGCCATCCAGAAGCGGCGGTAGCCGAGCGCCTCCACGTGACGGGCGAGATCGGCGGAGTTCCGAAGCGACTGGCCCGCATCTCTGCCTTCGGTGATTGGCGAGAGATCGAGGACCGAGAGGGGAAGCATCGTGCGCAGGTGGTGCCGCGCGGCGTCATTTCAATGCGTAGACGGTGTCTTGCGCCTTACGATGCTGCCCGCCTCTCTGGAGCGTCGCTCTGGCGATGGTCGCGCAACATGCCCGGTTCGTCGTCGTTGTAGCGTCAAGTCTCGCGAGACACTAGGTTTTCGGCGAGCCAGATGAAGGAAAACTGTAATGCGCAGATTGCTTATCGGATCTGCAGCCGCCCTCGCCGCCGCTTTGGCGGCCACCCCCGCTGCTGCTCAAATTTACATTGGCGTGGGCTCCAGCCCTTATACCTACGGCTACAACCCGTATCGCTATAGCTACAGCCCGTATGGATACAGCTCGTACGGCTACAGCCCGTATGGATACAGCAGTTACGGCTACAGTCCTTACAGCTACGGCTATGGCTACAGCCCGTATAGCTATGGCTATTCGTACCCGAGCTATGGCTATTCGTACCCGAGCTATAGCTATGGCTATTCCTATCCCAGCTACGGCTATTCGACCTACGGATATCGGACGAGGTATCACTCGTCGTGCATCCACAAGCATCATCGCAACGGGGTGGTCTACTACACCCGCAGCTGCTGACGCCGGAACGACAGGCGAAACCAGAAGCGGTCCGACGTCATCGCCGGGCCGCTTTCCTTTCGATCAAATCCATCCCTGAGCCCGGTACCAGCCGGCGGTCTCGGCGAGGCCTTGCGCCGTATCGACCTCCGCCTTCCATAATCCCGGCGGCGCCGCGCGCTTCGGCTCGACCACCCAGTTGCGGTGCGAAAAATAAGCGGCGCGATCGACTGTCAGCTTCGCCTTCGGGCCCCGGAACAGCCGGTCGGCCCGTGCGGCGATGCGAAGCAGGATGCCGGGTGACGACACGATCGCGGGCTTGGTCCCGACCGCTCGCCCCAATGCACGCGCGAACTCCCCATGAGTCCAGCCCCCGCGCTTGCCATCGTCCTCCTCGATCAGGACGTGCGACGGAGCCGAGTAAGGCGCGAGAGCGAGGAGTAGCCTCGCGAGATCGTCGACGTGGATGAGAGACAGGTGCCCGCGCGGCGGCATCAGCATGAAGCCGAGCTTGGCCATCCGGAACAGCTCAAGCGTCTCCTTGTCGCCCGGGCCATAGACGGCCGGCGGCCGAACAATCACCCAGTCGAGCCCCGACCCGTGCACCAACTCCTCCGCCCGGGCCTTGGACGCACCGTAAAGCGAAAGTTTCGGCTCGCGTGCCGCAAGCGATGAGAGATGGATGAAACGCTGCACTCCGCCTGCCGTAGCGGCGGCCAGCATCGAAAGCGTTCCCGCGACATTGCCATGCTCGAAAACCGCGGCGGTATGCGCGCTGATTACCCCAGCGACGTGGATGACCGCGTCGGCATCTCCGACGAGACGCTCGAGCGCATTTCGGTCGTGAAGGTCGCCCGCGATCCATTCGACGCCATCGCGCGCCGCCTGCTCCCTCCGGGTGAGGGCCTTCACCTGGTGGCCGGCGCCGAGGGCAACGTCGATGAGGTGAGAGCCGATGAAGCCAGTGCCGCCGGTGATCGCCAGTCTCATAGAGGCGACCAGGGTTTTTCTTTGCCGGCGAGCTCGGGCTCTTCGGTG
>DASUCP010000092.1:0-8263 GCA_036275975.1 Sphingomicrobium sp. | reverse complement strand
GCAATGCCCGCCCCGAGAATCACGACCGATTTCCCACGACTGCTCCCCTGCGGAAGCTCGAATGTCTCCGCGCTTGCGGGCGTCGGAATGGCCAGCCCCAACAACTCCATCGCCGCATAGGCTGCGCCAAGGCCGCCGATCGTCCCGACATGTTCCAGCAATTGCCGCCGCGAGATGCTCATTGGTTTCCCCTGTTTCCTTTGCATGCCGTCAAGGCCGCGAGAGACGGCTGCGCCTTCGGTCGCCGCACGATGTGCGGCCATGACCGGCCTGCCGGAAAAATTGATCCGGACGATAATTCTTTGAAGTGGGTGGGGGCGCTGGCCGACATGATCAACCAATCGCCGTCATCGGCATATCGGCCGTGCCCTGGATCGTGGCGACAGCAATGACGATCATCAGGCTGACCGTGACCAGGGCAGCAGCAAGTAGGTGTCGAAAGCGGAAATGCATGAAGATCGCTCCGTTTCACGGCGGAAGTCGGAGAACTTATATAGTTGCATTCCCGAAATTGCTTTGCGTTCTCGCTCAACCTGCCGCATATCTCAGCATATTTCGTGCTGAGTGAGGATCTTTTTTGGAAAAAAGTATCGACGAAGCAGATCGACGGATTCTGCGTGAGATTCAGCGAGATTCCTCGCGAACTGTCACGCAGATCGCGGCGGCTGTAGGCCTTTCGCACGCTCCCTGCTGGAGGCGCATGCAACGACTTCGCGCCGACGGGTACGTCGAGCGCGAGGCAGCAGTGCTCAACCGGTCAAAGCTCGGCTGGGACCTGGAAGTGTTCGTCTTCGTGAAAGTGAGTGCTGCCGGCCGTGCGAACCTTCAAGAGGTGCGGCAGTGGATTACCGCGCATGAGCAAGTCGTCGGGACCTATGTTCTCATGGGCAACGTCGACATGATGCTGCATGTCGTTGCGCGAAACATTCGCGATTATCGCCAGTTCTTCAACGAGCATCTGGCGGCTTCGCCATATCTCAGCGAAATCAACAGCATGACGGTCATGGGCACGCTGAAAGAGGCGGATATCCCCATCTGATCCAGGCCTAACCACGTTCATCGGCAACCTTCGGCGCGGCCTTCGTCAGCTGCTCCCCTTCCCGTTGCTCTTCCGGCCGGTCTTGGACGGTGTCATCGGTGGCGACATTGTCTGCCGCCCAAGCGCCGCGATCCCCCATCGGCTTCGATGACCCCGTGGTACTGTCTTTGGCGGTCTGGTGCTCGATCTCGCTGTTGAGCTCGGCACCGAACACGAAGGCGTAGGCCGACAGGTACATCCAGGTCAGGAGCGCGACCACCGCGCCAAGGGAGCCGTAGCTCGCGTGGTAATTGGTGAAGTGGCTGACGTAGAAGCCGAAGGCGACGGTGAGCACCAGCCAGGTTAGCGCGGCGAACAACGAACCGGGGGTAATCCACTTCCACTTCGCGTCTTCGCGGGCTGGCCCGATGCGATAGAGAATCGATGCGATCAGTGCCGCGAGCAAGGTCAGCATGAGGTAGCCGACGGTCTTCCCGGCCACCACCGCGGCGTGCGATGCCGCCGGAAGGAGGCGTTGCAGGAAACCGACGGCGGCCGTCGCGCCAATTGCCACCAGCGCGACAATAAGCGCGCCGATCGTGAGGCAGACCGCAAGCAAATAGAAGCGGAACAGACTACGGGTTTCTTTTTCCTCGTAGGCAATGTTGAGCGCCGTGATCACCGACGCTGCTCCATTGGTTCCACCGTAGATTGCGACAAGGAACGCGAGGAGGATGCCGAAGCCCTTGGCACTCTCGGACGATTTCACGGCCGTCATCAGCTGGTCGCCGATGAGCACGGCCACGTCGGTGGGCAAGACAACCGTGAGTTCGTGCATATGCTCAATCACAGTGCGCGGGTCGGCGGCGAAGCCGTAAACCAACACGATAAGCCCGAGCATCGAAAGCAGCGCGAAGAAGCCGTAGAAAGCGACGCCCGCCGAAACGAGGGCAACATTGTCGTCCCAGGTGCGCTTGTAGGTTCGCGCGAGAATGTCCTTCCACGCGCGCTTCGGCATCTCCGCCGGCGAGTCCGCCTGATGTCCCTTCGGATCGACCATGGGACAAAGAACCGTAGTCGATGCGGGCCCGTTCCACGATGGAGTGCGTCGCACCCGTAACGACCCCTCTTGCAAACGGCCGAAAACAGGCGGACGGTGAAAGTTTCCAGATGGCGCCCGAGCGCCTTCACGAGAAGCGACTCGCGCGCCCGTAACCGGACGAAGGGAGAGTCGCATGGCCGGACAACCATCCAAAGGCACCCGAGTAATTGCGCTGGTGGGACCCGCCGGCGCAGGAAAGACAAGCCTTGCCGAAGCAATGCTGTTCGCAGCCGGCGCCACGGACCGACTAGGGTCGACGGCCAACGGCTCCAGCATCGGTGACTCGAGCCCGGAGGCGCGCCAGCGCGGCGGCTCGACCGAGCTCAACCTCTACAGTTTCGATTATCTTGGCGATTCATTCGCCATCCTCGATTGTCCCGGCTCCGTTGGCTTCGCCGCTGACGGGGCACGGGCACTGGCGATCGCTGACGTCGCGATCGTCGTCATGGACCCCGATCCGGCGCGGGCGCCGCTCGCTGCCCCTGCCCTGCGCGCGCTCGACGAGCTCGGAATCCCGCACCTCATTTTCGTCAACCGGATCGACCAGGCGCACGGGCGGATTCGCGATCTTCTCTCCGCCCTCCAGCCGATGAGCGTCTCGCCGCTAATCGCCCGCCAAATTCCGATCTGGGACGGCGAAAAGATCAGCGGCTTCGTCGATCTCGCGCTCGAATATGCCTTCAAATACCAGGCGGGTAAGCCGTCTGAACGGATCGACATCCCGGCCGACCTGCACGACCGGGAGGTCGAAGCGCGGACGCACATGCTAGAACAGCTCGCCGACCATGACGACGAGCTTCTCGAGCAACTGCTCATGGATCAGGCCCCTACCCGCGAGAAAGTCCTTCAGGACCTCGCGCGCGAGACGGGTGAGAGCCTCGGAGTTTCCGTCCTGTTCGGTTCGGCAACCGGATCATGGGGTGTGCGCCGCCTGCTCAAAGCGATGCGCCACGAGGCCCCCGCCCCGCAGGGCGCAGCCGACCGGCTCGGCGTCACCGATCCCGCGATGTATGTCTTCAAGATCCTCCATGGCTCGATCGGCCGACTGGCGCTGGCTCGTGTCCTCGGCGGCAACATCCACGAGGGTTCCGACGTCAAGACAGCCGATGGCGACCACGCGCGTGTCGGGTCTCTCTTCAAGGTCCAGGGCGAGAAGACTCAGAAGATCACAGAAGGCGCTGCTGGCGATGTCGTCGCGGTCGCGAAGGTCGACACGGTCAAGGCGGGCGAATGGCTCGGCTCGGGCAAGCTGCCGCCGATGGTCGATGTCACTTACCCCGCGCGCAACTGCGCATTCGCGATCGAGCCGGCCGACCGCAAGGACGACGTCAAGCTGTCGGGCGCGCTACAGCGCCTTAGCGAGGAGGACGCCGGGCTCATCGTCGAGCACGACGATGCCAACCACGAAATTCGGCTCCGGGGCGTCAACGATGAGCACCTCAACACAGTGCTTGCCCGCCTGAAGCGGCGCTTCGGGGTAGAAGTGAAGAGTCACCCGCCCGTGGTCGGCTACCGCGAATCGATCCGGAAGCCCGTGACGCAGAAGGGACGCCACAAGAAGCAGTCCGGTGGCCACGGCCAGTTCGGCGACGTGATCATCGAGGTGAAGCCGCTGCCCCGCGGCTCCGGCTTCGTCTTCGAAGAGAAGATCCACGGCGGTTCGGTCCCGAAGCAGTGGATTCCCGCAGTCGAGGAAGGCGTGGCCGAGGCCATGGTGAAGGGTCCGCTTGGCTTCCAGGTGGTCGATTGCGCTGTCACCCTCATCGATGGCAGCTACCATAGTGTCGACAGTTCCGAGCTTGCCTTCCGGCTCGCCGGGCGCATCGCCATGCAGGAAGCTCTGGCAGCAGCGCAGCCCCATCTGCTCGAGCCGATGCACAAGCTGACGGTCGTCTGCCCATCGAGCGCAACCAGCCGCATCACCTCGGCGATCGCTGGGCGGCGCGGCCAGATGCTGGGGATGGCCCCCCGCGACGGCTGGGCCGGCTGGGACCGGATCGATGCCCTGATCCCTGAAGCGGAGCTGTCGGGTCTCGAAGCCGAGCTGCGGTCTCAGAGCCAGGGCCTGGCGACCTACGAGGCCGAGTTCGACCATCTGGCCGAGCTCAATGGCCCGCTCGCCGAAAAGGTGATCCAGCAGAGGGTTCCCGAACCGGCCTGAGCACTCCGCTTCGCTGGCCATTTGGCGAACGCGTTGTAATTTGCCCCAGCCGTACTCACCGGTCACGGCAGGCTTGGTGCGGGTCACCGTCAACTCGGAGCAAGGGCATGTGCGGAATCTTTGGCGCGATCGGCCACGAGCTTGCCGAGCCCGCGCTGGAGCGCGTCTTCCAGGTGCTGCACCATCGGGGTCCTGACGGTCGAGGCTTGTTCGTCGACCGGTCGGCGAAGGTCACCTTCGCGCACACCAGACTGGCAGTCATCGACCTCGTCACCGGCGCTCAGCCTCTCCAAAGCGAAGACGGCAGCGTCGTTCTCGCCGCCAACGGGGAGATTTACGATTTCGAACGGATTAGGAGCTCGCTCGAGGCGGAAGGCCATCATTTCGAGACTGGGAGCGATTCAGAAGTCATCCTCGGGCTTTACCAAGAGTACGGCGAGGGCTGCTTCGAGCATCTGAGGGGCGAATTCGCTTTCCTGCTCTACGACAAGGCGCGGAAGCTGCTCATCGCGGCGCGCGACCGCTTCGGAATCAAGCCGCTCTACTTCTCACGCTTGGATGAGGGCTTCGTCTTCGCGTCCGAGATGAAGGCGATATTCGCCAGCGGCCTGGTCGAGGCCAGCATTAATGTTGCCGGTTTCGATCCACTCCTCGAACCCGATTCTCACGACGTCCAATTCCCGTTCCATGGGATCGAGCACGTCCCTCCGGGATCCTACCTTGCGGTGGATCTCGAGACTTGTGAGTCGAAGATCGTTCGATACTGGTCCGACGAGATTCCCACCGAAACCGCCAAACCTCTGATCAATCCGCCCGCCGATCTGCAAACGAAATTCGCGCGGTCAGTCCTGCACGAACTTGAAGAGGCGGTCCGACTGCGGCTGCGGGCCGACGTTCCAGTAGGCCTCTATCTCAGCGGAGGCATCGATTCCGCCTTCGTCGGCGCGCTTATGAAGCGCAATTTGAAACGGCCGCTTCATTCCTTTTCGATCTCCTTCGTCGGAAGCGATCGGAACGAGCAGGAACTCGCACGCCGTTCTGCCGAGTGCATTGGAACCGAGCATCATGAATTCGCCGTCACGAAGCAGATGCTCTGGGACAATCTCGAGCAGGCGCTTTGGTATTCCGAGCTGCCGTTCGTCACCCTCGCTCCCGTCGGAAAGTTCCTGCTCTCTGAAGAAGCCCGCAAGTTTGTGACCGTCGTGCTCACCGGCGAGGGCGCAGACGAGGTGTTCCTCGGCTATCGTTCGTTCTTCCAGAAGGCGATCCGCGACACACGCAATCCGGCGAGCGGTCGAACAGAGACCGCGAAGGCCAGGCGACTGAAGCTCCGGGGTGCCTCTGCGGCAATGGTCGAACGTCTTTCGATGATGGTCTTCCACAAGAGCAACCGTGTCCAGCTCGCCGCCAACCGCGCGAGGGCCAACAAGCGACCAGCATCGACGAAACCGCCGATCAACGCGGTTCAAGAGGCCCGTCTTGCAGGGATGCCGCTGGATATTCTCTGCTATCTCGGCGATCGCGAGGAGATGGCGCACTCGCTCGAAGCGAGGCTCCCATTCCTCGACCACAAGCTCTTCGAGCTCGCGAAGAATATTCCAGTCGACTTGAAGGTGCGCGACGGGATGGAAAAGGCGGTGCTTCGGGATGCTGCGAAAGGCGTCCTCCCCGACGATATCCGTCTGCGCCGCAAAGGCGGTTTCATGCTGACGAGCGATGCGGTCGATCTGTTCGGCGACGACCGCGCAGCAATGGAGGAACTGAAGCAGTATCTGTCGAGGCAAGCATTCAAAGAGGCGCGGATTTTTTCCTGGGCCGCCTACGCGGTCGTGAGTTTGCTGGCCCGCCTCCCATCGTGGGGACGGCCGCTGAAGCGGCTCAGACGCAATTCGAACAAGGTCATCATGTACATGATGCAGGGACATATGCTGCATCGCATGTTCGTCGCGGATCCCAGGTGGAAGAAGCCGAACGTCGCAACGAATGCGTCGAGCGCGACAGTTCCACTAGGCGAACTCGTCACGGCCAAATAGGTGCGCGGCCAGGCAGGCGTTCCGGCTCCTCGCAATCCCGGTTGTCTTCTCCTACAGCTTCCCCATGAAGCACTGGTTCAAGGACCAGCATTTCCGTTCGCTGCTCAAGAACAGCAGCTACCTCGCGATTTCGCAGATCGTCACGGCAATCGCCTCGCTCGCGACCGTGTCGCTCGCGGCGCATGCGCTGGGCCTGCTGCTGTTCGGCGGCCTGATCCTAATCACCAGCTACGCAAAGGCGGTCAGCGGAATTGCCAAGTTCCAATCGTGGCAGCTGATCGTCCGTTACGGCGGCCGAGCCCTTCATGGCGAGCTCGATGACTTCAAAACCTCGACAGGCTTCGCGTTCGCTCTCGACGCATTGAGCGGTGTCGGCGGCATGCTGGTGGCGGTTGCCATCCTGCCGTTCATCGCCACGTGGGTCGGCATTCAGTCCGACCAACTGTGGCTCGCGATGTTCTACTGCACTCTGCTCCCGACAATGGGTGCGGCCACACCGACTGGAGTGCTTCGGGCACTCGACCGCTTCGACCTCATCAGCTGGCAGGCTACCGCAAACCCGATCGGTCGCGTGATCCTGGTGACGACCGCCTACGTGCTCCATGCCCCCTTCGGCGCCTACGTAGCGGCATGGTACGTTACCGACCTCGGCGGTGATCTCTTCCTGTGGTTTCTCGCGTGGCGCGAGCTTCGCCGGCGCGGGCTGATGGAGGGCATTCGCCCGACGTTGAAACCGGAGCGCCTGCCCGGCGCATGGCGGTTCGCGATCCATGTGAACCTCACGGCGAGCGTCCAAACCGGCTGGGGCCCTATTGCTCGCCTGCTTGTCGGCGGCCTCCTCGGCCCTGCGGGGGCTGCCTTGTTCAGAGTTGCCTCGATTCTCTCCGAAACGGCCGGCAAACCGGCCGACCTTCTCGCCAAGGCTTTCTATCCCGAGATCGTGCGCATGGACCTCACGACGAAGAAGCCCTGGAAGCTCATGCTCCGCGGGACAGCACTCGCTGGCGCACTGGCGCTTATCGCCATTCTGGTCCTCCTCCTTGGCGGCAAGCCGATCGTCTCGCTGCTCTTCGGCAAGCAATTCCTCGGAGCATATGACGCACTCGTCATTCTGATGCTCGTCCCATTCCTGCGGGTCTTCAGCTTTCCGCTACCGCCCATGCTTTACGCGCTCGACCGGCCGGACGGCCCTCTCAAGGCGCGGCTGGCCGGAACGATCATCTTCTTCGCCACCATCGCACCGCTGGCATGGAGCCTTGGGGTCGATGGAGCCGCTATCGCGTTCGTGGTCGGCAATTTCGCGACGGTCGCCGGGATGATGTGGCAATTGCGCGGAGAGCATCGTCGGGTGCGCGGCGCACCGGCGTCCTGATTAAAGTTCGGCTTCGTCGAAGCCGCGCTGCTTTACCAGTCGATCAAGCTCGACCAGCGTCGTCAGCAAGCTTTCCATCCGGTCGAGAGGCCATGCGTTCGGTCCGTCCGACTTCGCAGTAGACGGGTCGGGATGAGTCTCCATGAACAAGCCGGCAACACCAGTCGCAACGGCCGCGCGAGCAAGCACCGGAACGAACTCGCGCTGACCGCCGGAGCTGGTCCCCTGTCCCCCCGGCAGCTGCACGCTGTGAGTCGCATCGAACACGACCGGGCACCCCGTCTCGCGCATGATCGCGAGGCTGCGCATATCGCTGACCAGATTGTTGTATCCGAACGACGCCCCGCGCTCGCAGACCATGATCGTCTCTTCGTTGACGCCCGCTGCCTGAGCAGCATTGCGCGCCTTGTCGACGACATTCTTCATGTCGTGCGGGGCCATGAACTGCGCCTTCTTGAGGTTCACTGGTTTGCCCGATGCGGCGACGGCATGAATGAAGTCGGTCTGCCGAGCGAGGAACGCCGGAGTCTGAAGCACGTCGACGACCTCCGCAACAGGCGCGATCTGCGGAATGTCA
>DASUCP010000091.1:0-11303 GCA_036275975.1 Sphingomicrobium sp. | reverse complement strand
CATTTAAAGGCGCTCGAATGCATGGGCGCCGAGATCGAGCTCGCCGCCGGCTATGTGAAGGCGAGCGCGCCGAAAGGCCGGATCGCGGGCGGCGACTTCAGCTTCCCGGTCGTCTCCGTCGGAGCGACCGAGAATGCCGTCATGGCGGCAGTCCTCGGCAAGGGCAAAACGCAATTGTTCAACGCCGCGCGCGAGCCGGAGATCGTCGATCTTTGCAACCTCCTCGTCGCGATGGGCGCGAAGATCGAGGGCATCGGATCGTCCCACATCATCATCGACGGGGTCGAAGGGCTTCATGGCACGACCTACGAAGTCATGCCCGACCGGATCGAGGCGGGAAGCTACGCCTGCGCGGCGGGGATCACCGGCGGATCGCTGAACCTCATCGGCGCGCGGCCGGAAGACATGAAGGCGACGCTGAACGCGCTGGCGCAGGCCGGTCTCATGATCGAGTTCCATGATAAGGGTATTAAGGTCAGCGCCAATGGAGCGCTCAAGCCTCTCGCGCTTTCGACCTCGCCGTTCCCCGGTTTCGCGACTGACATGCAGGCGCAGTTCATGGCGATGCTCGCGAAGGCTGAGGGCGACAGCTTTCTCGAGGAGACGATCTTCGAGAACCGCTACATGCACGTTCCGGAGCTGAGGCGCATGGGAGCGGACGTCGATATCCACGGCCGCTCGGCGATCGTCCGCGGCGTCGAGGCGCTCACCGGCGCGAGCGTGATGGCGACCGACCTCCGTGCATCGATGAGCCTGGTCCTCGCCGGCCTTGCCGCCGAGGGTGAGACCGAAGTGCTCCGCGTGTACCACCTCGACCGAGGCTACGAGCGGCTTGAGGAGAAGCTCTCGGCCGTGGGCGCGACGATCGAGCGCAGGAGCGCGGGCTAAAGTTTCTTGAAGAAGCGGATGCTGGTGCGTTCGTAGCCGAGGTGGCGATAGAAGGCGTGCGCAGCCGTGCGGCGGTCGTTGCTGGTGACCTCGACCAGCGCGCAGCCTTTCTTTCGGCACCATTGCTCGGCGGCTTCGACGAGCATTCGCCCGATACCGTGGTCTTGCGCTTCCTTGGCGACGACAAGAGCCGTGATCCGTCCGAGCGGAGCGGGGCGGTGAATCACCACGCGAGCGCCCACTCCGCACATGCCGACGATTTGCTTGTCGAGCGTGGCCACGAGCGGGAGCTCGCCGGTCTTCTTCAGCGCCTTCAAATTCTTGCGCAGCGATTTCTCGTCGATCTCGTGGCCGAGGTACCGGATCAGCTCGAGGAGGCGCGGCGCATCGGACGGCTTCGCATCGCGGATTTTCGGTTCAGGTGCGGGCTTCGCTTTCGCCTTCGGCTTTGGAGGAGGCTCTGGCTTCCGTTGGGGCTTCGGTTCGGGCTCCGCATCGTTAGCGGCCTGCCGGACCTTCGTTGGCTTTCGCTTCCGCGGAAGCACGGCAACGTCCAGCGACGCGCCCCAATCCTTCGCGCCAAGGTTGCGGAGATAATCCTCGACGTCCTCCGGCTTCGCCGTCGGCCCCTTCTCATCCATGCCAAAGACTGGCTTTCCCTTGGTATCGGTCAGCCCGACCTTGCCGAAGCGGCGCTTGCCGGGGGTCCGCACGCGCGAGCGCACGAGCTTGAGCCCGCGGTTGCGGGCGCTTTCGGCGAGCTCGTCGAGCCGCGGGTCGCTCATAGGGTGTCCAGCACGTGGAGGATCAGGCCCACCAGCCCGCCGACGAGCGTGCCGTTGATGCGGATATACTGCAGGTCGCGTCCCACTGCGGCTTCGAGGCGGTTGGTGACCGTCTGTGCATCCCAGCCCCGCACCGTTTCCGAAACCAGTGTCACGATCGAGCTCCCGTAGCTCGCCGCCATGCCGACGGCGGCTCGGCGGGCGAACTGATTGATTGCAGCCCGGATGCGCGGGTCTTTCTCGAGTGTCCCGCCCATCGATTTGAGAACCTCGCCGAGCTTGCCGGCGAGGACCGCGTCGGGATTGCGCGCGGCCCTGATGATCGCCTCGCGGCCCTTCTGCCACAACGCGTCGAGCCACAGGCTGACGGATTTGTTGTCGAGCAGCTGGTCCTTGATCGATTCGACCCGCTCGCGCGTCTCGGGGCGCGTCTGCAGGTCATTGGCGAGCTGCGCTAGCGCTTGCTCAATCTTCACGCGCACCGGATGCGCTGGATCGGTCGACATCTCGACGGTGAGCTTGCGCAGCCCGTCGACGACCGCATTGGCAAGCCTTTCGTCGAGACCGGCGAGCTTCAAGATCCAATTGGCCTTCTTGCGCACCATTTCACGAATGAGCTGCTCGTTCGCGTCGAGCGCCCTCGCAGTCCATCGGATGGCCGCCTCGAGCATCGGCACGTGGCGGTCCTCGTTGATTGCCGACGCGAGCGCATGGCCCAACAGTGGCGAGATCTCGGTCCGGCGAAGGCGCGAGGCAACCGCGCCCTTCACGATCCCGCCCAAGCGTTCGTCGTCCAGGCTCTCAAAAATGTCGGCGATCAGGCGGGATGCGCCGGCGCGGATCCGCGTGCCCTCGCCGGCGGGTGTCTGGAGGAATCGCCCCGCGGCCCCGGCGACGTCGAGCTTCTGCATTCGCCTCGCGACGACGGAAGGGATCAGGAAATTCTCGCGGATGAAATTGGCGAGTGCTTCGCCGATCCGGTCCTTATTGCGCGGGATGATTGCCGTGTGGGGAATCGGCAGGCCCAGCGGGTGGCGGAACAGCGCTGTGACGGCGAACCAGTCGGCAAGGCCGCCGACCATCGCGGCTTCGGCGAACGCCTTGACGTAGCCGAGCCAGGGATATTGCGGCTCCAGCGCCCGACCGATCGCGAAGACCGCGGCCATGACGACGAGCAGCCCGGTCGCGAGCACCTTCATGCCCTGCGTTCCGGGCTGCGCCGGATTGAAGCGGCTGAGAACTGGCGGGGCGACGGACGCGCGGTTCATGCGTCCTCAATAGCCGAGCCGTGCCGGAGGTTCACTCCGCTTGGCTGTTACTCCGCTGGAACCGCGTGCGCGGCAGCGGTCGGGACCGCGTGCGCGTCGCTGCCGACGATCTTGTGGAAGAACCGACCCAGCCGCGTCTCGATCGAGATGGCGATCGAGAAATAGGCAGGGACGAGCAGCAGCGTCAGCACCGTCGAGAAGATGAGGCCGCCGATCACGGTGATGCCCATCGGCGCTCGCCAGCTGTTGTCGCCGCTGATCGAAATCGCGGTCGGCAACATGCCGGCGACCATCGCGACCGTGGTCATGACGATCGGTTGCGCGCGCTTGTGCCCCGCTTCCCAGATCGCATCGTTCTTCTTCATGCCGTGGTTCATCATCTCCACGGCGAAGTCGACGAGCAGGATCGAGTTCTTCGCGACGATGCCGAATAGCATCAGGATGCCGATAAGCACGAACAGGCTGACCGGCTGGTTGGCGATGTGCAGGGCCACCGCGGCGCCCAGTGGCGCGAGGATCAGCGAGCCCATGTTCACGAACGGCGCCAGGAAACGGCGATAAAGCAGGACCAGCACCGCGAACACGAGCAGCACGCCGGCAATTAACGCAACGGCGAAGTTGAACAGCAACTCCGCCTGCCACTTCTGGTTGCCAAGGTTCATTTTCTCAACGCCCTGCGGCAGGTGCTTGACCGCGGGGAGCTCGTTGACCTTGGCCCAGACGTCACCCTCGACCACTCCCGGCGCCAGGTCGGCGCCGATCGCCAGTCGGCGAAGCTGGTTCGAACGGTTGATCGTCGTCGGGCCCGAGCCGAAGCCGACGTCGGCGACCGCCTTCAGCGGCACCGAACCGCCTGACGAGGTCGGGACCGGCAGGTTCTCGAGAGTCGAGATGTCGCGCCGCGCATTCTCCGACAGCGAGACCTGAATCGGGACCTGGCGGTCGGACAGCGAGAACTTCGCGCTGTTTTGCTCGATCTCGCCAAGAGTCGCGATGCGAATTGTCTGGCTGAGCGCCGCCGTGGTCACACCGAGGTCTGCCGCGAGGTCGAAGTGCGGCTTGATGGTGATTTCCGGCTGCGCGAGGTTGCTTCCGACCCGCGGCGCGATGAGCCCGGGCACGGTCTGCATTTCCTTGGCGATTTCCTGAGCGACCGCGTTCAGCTGCGAGGGATCCTCGCCGCCGAGGAACAGCATGATGTCCCGAGAATCCGGGTCTGGTCCGCCACCGTTCTGGCTCTGGAAGCTGACGCGCGCATCGGGGATCGCCGCGAGCGTGGGGCTGAGCGCTCGCTCGAACTCGGTGCTTTTCACCTTGCGGTTCTTCTTGAGCACGATGTTGAGGTGTCCCTGGCCGACGTTGATGCGCTCGAACACGCGCTCGACGCTCGGATCTTTGCTGACGATCGCGCCGACGCGGTCCACGACCGCTTCGGTGTCCTTCAGCGTGCTGCCCGGCGGCAGGGTGATGTTCACGCGCGAATAATCGCTGTTCTGCGGCGGGAAGAAGGACGTGGACAGCGTTCCGAACAGCACGATGCTGATCAAAAGCGTGGCGAATCCGGCGGCAACCATTGCGAGCCGATGATCGTGCATGCGCGCGTTCCAGCGCGCGACCATGATCCCGTGCCATTCGGCGAAATCGTAACTGCCGACACCCTGGACGAGAGCGGCGATCAGCTTGGCTGCTCCGTAGGCGAGACCGCAAGCGACAACCACTCCGATCGCAAAGCCGATCGCTCCTGACACGCCGAGCTTGCCGAGGCCCATCGTCACTCCGGCCACGCCGGCGCCGAACACGGCGACGATCGGCAGCACCAGCAGGATCGCCAAGCCATAATAGCCGAACCTGCGCGGCAGCTTCGGCAGCCGTTCGAGCAAGGCATGGGCCTTGGTAGTGTCGAGACTCCAGTTCAGGACCTTCAGGTAGATGTCCATCCACTTCCACGCCGCGTGCGGCTGCGCGCCGTGCGAGCGCAGGAAGTAAGCGGAGATCAGCGGAGTGATCATTCGAGCGACGAACAAGCTCATCAGCACCGACAGAACCACGGTGAAGCCGAACGCCTTGAAGTACTGGCCGGCGATTCCCGGCATCAGCGCGACGGGGAAGAACACCGCGACGATGGCCATCGTGGTGGCGAGCACTGCGAGGCCGATCTCGTCCGCGGCGTCCAGGGCGGCTTGATAGCCCGATTTGCCCATGCGCATGTGCCGGACGATATTCTCGATCTCCACGATCGCGTCGTCGACGAGGACGCCCGCGACGAGGCCCATCGCCATGGTCGACATGAAGTTGAGGGTGATGCCCATCATGCTCATGAACCAGAAGGCCGGGATCGCCGACATCGGGATAGCGACTGCCGAGATGGCGGTAGCGCGGATGTCCCTGAGGAAGAGGAGGACGACGAGGACCGCGAGGACGGCACCCTCGATCAGCCCTTCCATTGCCGAGCGGTACTGCGCCTTGGTGTAGTCGACGCTGGTGAAGACCTCGGCGAAGTGAACCTTCGGGTTCTCCTTCTGCAGGGCCTTCATCTCCTTCCACATCGAATCATAGGCGGTAACTTCGGAGGCGCCCTTGGCACGCTGGATCATGAACGTGACCACCTGGTGCCCGTTCTGCTTGGCGATCGAGCGCTGCTCCGAATTGCTGTCCTGGACCGTGCCGAGGTCGGCTAGCTTGACGAAACGGCCGCCAGGCAGCGCGATTTGCGTTTGAGAGAGCTGATAGGCGTCCTGCGCGTTGCCGAGCACGCGGACCGACTGCTCGGAACCGGCGATCTCGGCACGACCGCCGGCGCCGTTCATGTTGCTCGCGCGGAGTTGCTGGTTGACCTGCGCCGCCGTGATCCCTTGCGACTGGAGTGCGGCAGGGTCGAGGATGACGCGGATGGTGCGGTCGACGCCGCCGATGCGCTGCACGGCGGCTATGCCCGGAAGCCCGAGCAGGCGCTTGGCGACCGTGTTGTCGATGTACCAGCTGAGCTGCTCAAGCGTCATGTCGGTCGTCTGAGCGCCGATGTAAGAGATCGGCTCGCTCTCCGCGTCGATGCGGGCGATCTCCGGCTCGAGGATGCCGTCGGGAAGGGTTCCGCGAATCTGCGCGATTGCATTGCGAACGTCGTTCACTGCCCGATCGGTCGGAGTGCCGAGGACAAAGGTAACGTCCGTTTCGCTCACGCCTTCGTTGACGGTGCTGCTGATCTCGTCGACGCCGTTCACGCCGCGAATGGCGGATTCCACCCGTTGCGTGATCTGCGTTTCCATCTCGTTCGGCGCCGCACCCGGCTGGCTGACGATGACGTAGGCGGCCGGGAAATCGATGTCCGGAGCGTTGTTGACCTGCATGCGCGCGAACGACACCAGGCCGCCCAGCATCAGGCCCACGAACAGGACGATCGGGAAGACCGGGTTACGGATCGACCAGGAAGAGATGTTCCGGAAGTTCATGAGTTAACTGCTTTCGTCACTCAGACTTGGGCGCTTAGTGCGCGGCTTCGCGGCGGGGATTCACCTTCTGGCCCGGGTTCAGGAACGGCCCCGCCGAAAGCACGACCGCCTCGTTTCCGCTGAGACCGGTTGCCACAGTCACTCCAGCGTCGTTGACCGTGCCGATCGTGATGTCGCGTCGCTCAACCACGTTCTTCGCGTTGACGATGTAAACGTAATTGCCCTTTTCATCGCTGAGCACTGCGCTCTGCGGCAGAAGCGGTGCAGCCGTCGTTCCGGCCGTGATCTTCGCTTCGGCGAAGCCGCCAGGCCGCATCGCTGGGCTGTAGGGCACGGCAATCCGAACCTCGCCGAGGCGCGACTGCGGATCGATGACTGGGGCAACCTGCCAAACAGTACCGGTCACGTTCTCCGTCGAACCCACGGGAGTAACTTGCGCGGCCATTCCGACGTGAACGTTGGCGAGGTCCTGCTGCGCGAGCTGAGCGCGCATCTCCATCTGGCCGTTTTCCGCCAGGCGGAACAAAGCACCCGAGCCGGGGCTGACGATCTGGCCGAGCTCGACGTTGCGGGCGAGGATCAGGCCCGCGGTGGGAGCGACCACGTTCAGTTGGCCGATCTGCGCGCGGGTGGCGCCGAGCTGGGCCTGGGCGACGCGAACCTGAGCGTTCGCCGCATCGCGCGCGGCCTTCTTGGCGTCGATCTCCGCCTTGGAGATGAAGCCCCGGCCCTGAAGCGCGAGTGCGCGGTCGTAGTCGGATTGGGCAAGCGCGGCCTGCGCCTTCGCGGCCTCGATCTGCGCGGCCTGTTGCGCGGCCTGCTGCGCCTGAACCGAGCGATCGATCACCGCGAGCACCTGGCCCGCCCGAACCCAGCTGCCGGCATCCACCAGCACGCGAATCACGCGACCGCCCTGGCCGGCGATTCCGACCGGCTGATCGCGACGGGCGCCGAGCGGGCCGCTGGCGGTCACCGTCTTGCCGACCTGGCTTTGGCCGGGCACGACAACGGTGACGGTCGGGATCTGGCCCGCCCCCGCAGCAGTCTGCTGTGCCGACTTGTCGCTGGCGCCGCGGCCGAGGACGACCGCGAGCACAATGACGAGCAGGACGACACCCGCGGCGGCCGCAATGAGCAGCCGGCGCCGCTGACGCGATCGATCGACCACGACGAGCGTGTCCGAGGAATGGATGGACGTTTCCCGGTTCATTCTTCCCTGCCCACTTTGCGCGAATCTCAGCATCCCTTAGGCGTACTGTATTACGCTAATAAGTCACCTAGCGCAACAGAGCGTGGTAACCCCCCATTGTGCCAGCCGAATTCGACTAACGGTGGCACCAGTTTCGCGAGCGCGCGTTGGCGCAGCGAATGTGAAGGTCGGTTGAACGACTCAAGATAACAAGGGGAAGCGGCATGGCGCATTATGGAATCATCGCCTGGATCATCATCGGAGGCATTGCGGGTGCGATCGCGAAGCTGTTGATGCCGGGGAAGGATCCCGGCGGGTGCATCATCACCATCCTCCTCGGGATCGCCGGGGCTTTGGTCGCCGGGTGGATCGGACACGCGGTCGGCTGGTACCAGACGAACGAGGGAGCGGGCTTTCTCGCCGCTATCGTCGGCGCCTTCATCCTCCTGCTCATCTACCGGGTAGTGGCGGGCCGCAGAGCTTAACCGTAGCCCTCAACGGCGTTCAGGAAACAGCCATGGCGCGGCTGTGACCTTTGCCGCATGCCCATGAACATCTTTCGGAGCAGATCATGAAATATGCGTTTTTCGCGGCGCTGGCGCTTGGCGCCGCGGCTTTGCCTTCGGCTGCTGCAGCGCAACAGGCCTCGATCACGCAAACCATCGCGGGCACTCGCCTCGACATTAGTGCGACCGGCGAAGTGACGCGCGTTCCCGACATCGCGATCATCTCGGCCGGTGTCGTGTCGCGATCCGGGACGGCGACAGCGGCGCTGCAGGATGCGGCCGACCGCATGACGCGAGTCCTTGCCGCACTGAAGCGTGCGGGTGTCGAGGATCGCGACATCCAGACCAGCAGCGTCAACCTCAACGCCGAGTACCGCTATCCGGAGAACCAGGCGCCGCAGCTGGTCGGCTACACCGCCTCGAACACGGTCACCATCCGCTTTCGCGACATTCGCAACTCAGGGAAGATCCTCGATGCGCTCGTCGCCCAGGGTGCCAACCAGATCAACGGACCCAGCCTGACGATCGACAAGCCCGAAGCGGCGCTGGACGAAGCGCGGGCGAAAGCGATCGCCGCGGGTCGGGCGAGGGCTGAGCTATATGCCCGCGGGCTTGGCATGCGCGTCGCCCGGGTGGTCGCGGTCAGTGAGAGTGGCGGCTACGCGGTGCCGCCGCCGGCTCCGCCGCCTGTGCCGATGATGGCCCGAGCATATGAGAGGGATTCCACGGCGATCCAGCCGGGCGAGCAGAAGCTCCAGGTCAGTGTCGCGATGACCTTCGAGCTACAGTAAGAAAAGGGCCGCGCGGGACTTCCCACGCGGCCCTTCGGTCTCCCAAAAAGCAGTGACTAGCGGACCGTTCCGCGGCGAATGAGGTTCACGATCGCCAAAAGGATGATCGCACCGATCAGCGAATAGAGAAAAGTCTCGATGCTGATCGCATTGTTGATGCTTCCGCCGAAGAGCAGGCCGGCGATGACTGCGCCGACGATGCCGACAATGATGTTGAGGATAATGCCCTGCTGAGCGTCCGTGCGCATGATGAGGCTCGCAAGCCAGCCGCAAATACCACCGACGATCAGCCAGATGATAATACCCATTGAGCGTCCCTCCTGTTTTTCCGGCCGACGCAGTGGGGCGGTCGGCCGTTCGGCATCACAGACGCGTGATGCCTTCCGGTTGTTCCGGATTCAGGAGTTGCTGTCCAGTTTTTCGCGCTGAGCGCCGCAGGATTGCTCGGTTGATGGGCAGCCGTAACGAAGCTGCGGAGCTAATTAATAGCGCTGCTGCTTTTCGTATTGGTCGCGGTACTGCTTGATGCGGGTCACGCGAAGGCCCGGCATGCCGCTGCGGTCGACCGCGCGCTGCCAGCTGGTGAATTCCTCGAGGCTGAGGGTGTAGCGCTTGCAGGCTTCATCGACAGTCAGGAGCCCGCCGGCGACCGCGGCGACGACCTCGGCCTTGCGGCGCACGACCCAGCGAGTCGTGTTGACAGGCGGAAGCGAGTCGAGCGTCAGCGGCTCGCCGAGAGGTCCGATGACCTGGGCCGGACGAATCTTCTGGTTCTCGAGCATCTTCCGTCACACCTGCTTAATCATTGAAACTGGACACGGCTTAAAGCGCACCCGTTGAAAATATTCTGAAACGCGCTGGTTAATTCCGCGGTCAGTCCTCCTTACGTTCCCTTAACCCTGCGGCCCCTTCGGCGAAGGTGCCGCCCAACAATTTGAGCGCCTCGCGCCACCCCTCGCCACCCGACAGGTAACAAGCGATGGCATTCTCACGGGCGCCGGGATCTCTGGCTCCGCCGCTGTCCAGCAGCGTAAGGAGCTCTTCGAGCGTCAGCGGCGCTTCCGCAGTCGCACGAATATCCCCCTCGAAACGCGCCAAGTCCGTCCCCTTCGTGACCTCTCTCGCGCACGGTCTAGGCGACAGGAGTGAAATTCGGGTAAAGAGGCTGGAAAGACACCTCCAATGCGGATCGATTTTCAGCTCGGCCGCCCGTCGGGCGATGCCAGGATCGTCGTTGCCATGTCCGGCGGCGTCGACAGCTCCGTCACGGCCGCGCTCGCGGCGCAGACCGGGGCGGAGGTTATCGGAGTCACCCTGCAGCTGTACGATCATGGCGAAGCGGTGCGGCGGAGCGGCGCCTGCTGTGCGGGCCAGGACATTTACGACGCGGCCCGCGTCGCCGAGCGCCTCGGCATCGCGCATTACGTGCTCGACTACGAAAGCCGCTTTCGCGAAGGCGTGATCGACCGCTTCGTCGACGAATATGCCCACGGCCGCACGCCCGTGCCGTGCGCGAGCTGCAACCAGGGTGTGAAGTTCGTCGACCTAATCGCCTTCGCCCGGGAGCTTAGGGCGGACTGCCTCGCCACCGGCCACTACGTGCGACGCGTGGTGAACGGTGACCGCGTCGAGCTTCACAAGGGCGCCGATCAGCGCCGCGACCAGAGCTATTTCCTTTACGGGACGACCCGCGAGCAGCTCGATTTCCTGCGCTTCCCGCTCGGCGAGCTTCCGAAGGACGAGGTGCGGCGGATCGCGGCGGAGCTTCAGCTGGAAATTGCGGCCAAGCCCGACAGCCAGGACATCTGCTTTGTCCCGGACGGCGATTATGCCGGACTGGTTAAGCGCCTGCGTCCCGAAACCGAGGCACCCGGAGAGATCGTCGACCTCGACGGCCGCGTGCTGGGGCGGCATCGCGGCGTGGTTCACTTCACCGTAGGCCAGCGCCGTGGAATCGAGGTCGGCGGCCAGAACGAGCCGCTGTATGTCCTTCGTATAGAGCCGCAGAGTGCGCGCATTGTCGTCGGGCCTCGCCGCGCGCTTGCTGTAGAGGCGCTTCGCGTCAGCGAGTGGAACTGGATCGGCGAGGATCAGCGCGAGGTCAGCGTCAAGGTGCGCTCCCTCGCGCCCGCTGTCGCTGCCGGGAGGGATGGCGATTGGATTCGCTTCCGCGGGGCCGAATATGGCGTTGCGCCGGGGCAGGCGGCGGTCGTCTATGACGGTGCACGGCTCCTGGGCGGCGGCTGGATCGCGGAGACTCTCGCAGCCGAGCAGAGCCTGATGGATGCCGCCGCCGCTTAGCGCCGGCGTCCTGCTGTTCCGCCAGCGGGACGGCGAGACCGAGGTGCTGCTGATCAAGCCGGGCGGCCCGTTCTGGCGCCACAAGGACGCGGGCGCGTGGATGATCCCCAAGGGCGCGGTCGAGCC
>DASUCP010000090.1:0-5307 GCA_036275975.1 Sphingomicrobium sp. | reverse complement strand
TCAGTAACCGCCGCTTCTTCGAGGAACCGGGCATCTCCGGGTCGGTTGGTCTTGAATGGGGACCTGGTACCAGGACGCTCTACGTGTCCAATTTCGCCATTATCAATGCCAAAGGCAATAATGGGCTAACGGTGCTCCGGGACGGTCCCGGCAAGTTGACCAAAGCCGCGAATTTCGCGACCGGCGTAACGGCGCCAAAGGACATCGACGAAGCCTGCTGGACCGTACTCAGTCCGAAAAAGGACATGCTCTACGTCGCAAGCTATGTCACGAACGTAATCACGCCGTTCAAGCTCAACCCGGAGACGGGCGAGGTCATCAAGCGCCTGCCGCTGGTATCGCGGGGTGCCGGCTTCGCACCCGAAAGCGACTCCAAGGACGTGACGATCTCGTCGGACGGCCGCCATATGTATTGGCTCGGCTCCTTCTCCTCTTATTCGGTCAATCTGTACGATATCGCCCCAGACGGCACACCGGTCTACAAGGGTCAGTATACGCTTGAGGCAACCAAGGCCGCGGTCGGAAAGGCTGGTGTCTACGACCTGGGTGGGATCGCACAATACGACCTGTAAAATCGGGCGCTTGTTAAGCGCGAAGGCGATCGCGATCGCGGCAACGCGAAATGTCAGCTTTCCACCCGTTGCAGACCAGCGCATTTACACTCTCGAAGCACCCGCCGTGCTAGATCGGCGCGATAAGCGAGACATGATGGCTGCCCCAGTCCCCTCCCCCGATCCCTACGCCGACCGGCGTGCGTACGAACGCGTTTCGGTCGCGCTGCCGGCCTTCCTCCAGGCGAATGGCAAGCGTCATCAGGTCCATCTCCACGACGTATCCGCCGGCGGGGCGAAGCTGAATTGCGCGGCATCTCTTCCGCCGGGAACGGCAGTCATGCTGGACTGTGGAACGCTCGCCTGCTCGGCGGTGGTGCGGTGGCAGAACGGCGAGTTCATGGGCGTCTGCTTCGACAGCGAGCTGGATGCCCGGGAGGTCTCAGCCCTCGCGGATCGCTCCAAAGCCCTCGCGACCCGGATGCAAAACGCGGGAATAGCTTAGACGAAACTTTCCTACAGGCCCTCCTTTGTGCTCACGTGGCCGCGGCTCTTTGACCCGGTCGACCCATCCGCTTTTTCGCGCGCACGAGCGGGCGCGCTCGCACGCGTAGGCTCGCTGCGTTCGCTGCGTTTCGCCCCCGCCTCCCCAAACGGCCCCGCGACCGTGAACATTGGGAACATTCGGCGTCACAACTTTGGCAGCTTCCGCACCGGGGCAGGGTAAAGGAAATAGGATTTTTCCTATTGCATTATAGGAACAAATAGGGAACATGACTGCTGCGCCTTTCGCCGGAGTCGCCTGTCATGCTCGTCCTCGATCCCGCTTTCCTGATTGCCCTCGCCGCCGTCATCAGCAGTCTGTCCGCGTTCGTCTGGGCCGTGCGCCGGAAGCCCTGAGCGTGGCCCAAACGGCTGTGCTATGAAAACGCTATACTGCGTGCTCGACTTCGACTGAGGGGCGTCAATTTCTTGCGTGAAACGTGGAAAAGCTCTCCCGCGCAAGGACTTGATGAGCTAAGCCTGTGAGCGATTCCTCAGCATTCAACAGGGGGCCGTTCAATGCGCCGGTGGGGTTTGATGTTGGGAGCAGCCGCCTTCGGACTGGCCGCGCCCGCCGCTGCTCAGGACGCGGACGTCGCTCCGACGCCGGTGGTGAAGCCGGCGGTGGCTGTCGCGCCTGCCCCGCCCGCCGACAGCAACGTTGCCCCCTTCTACGCGGCGCATCCCGACGCGCTCGTCTGGTTCCGCGATTCCGATACCCACGCCGCGGCGCTGAAGCTGGTCGATATCCTCAAGCGCTCCCCGATCGACGGGTTCGACAAAGGCCCGACCCTGGTCCCCGGAGTCGAGGCAGCAATCGCCCGCGGAACGCCGGCGGACGACGCGGTGATCTCGGAGGCGTGGGTGAAGTACGTCCAGGCGATGAAGCGGCCGGTCGACGGCATCAGCTTCGGCGATCCCACGCTTCAGCTGAAGCCACCGCCGGCCAGCGCGATCCTGTCGGCGGCGCTTTCGGCTCCGACCCTTGAAGCGCACATCGACAGCGTCGCCAATGTGAACCCGCTCTACGCCAGCCTGCGCGACGCAGCGGTCGCCCAGGGCCAGCAGGACGACCCGCATGTCCGCGCTTCGCTCGATCGCCTGCGTCTGGTCCCGGCGAAGGGCCGCGCGATCCTGGTCGACGTCGCCAATGCGCAGCTGATGCTGCTCGACGACGGGCAAGTCACCGACACGATGAAGGTCATCGTCGGCAAGCCCGATTTCGCGACGCCGCTGCTCGCCGGCAAGATCTGGTACGTCACGCTCAATCCTTATTGGCATATCCCGCCCGACGTCGCGAAGCGGAAGGTCGCGCCGATCGTTTTGAAGCGGGGAGTCTCCTATCTGACGGCGGCGCGCTACCAAACGGTCGCGGCATTCGGCGGCGACAAGGAGCAGCCAGTCGATCCGACGAGTATCGACTGGAAGGCGGTCGCAGCGGGCACCACCGACGCGCACATCCGCCAGCTTTCGGGCCCGCAGAACATGATGGGCAAGATGAAGTTCGGCTTCGTCAACGACTATGGGATCTTCCTGCACGACACGCCGCACAAGGACCTGTTCAACAAGGCGAAGCGCAACCTCAGCCTCGGCTGCGTCCGGGTCGAGCATCCGCAACAGCTGGCGGAATGGCTGCTCGGTCATGAGCCTCAGGCGCCAAGCGACGACAGCGAGCAGAACGTCCGCATCGGCGACAAGGGAGTGCCGATCTACATCAGCTATCTGACCGCGCGCCCCGACGGCGGCAAGCTCGCCTTCGCCGACGACGTGTACAAGCTCGATGGCGCACCGGGCGGCGCGCAGCCGATTGCGGCGGCAACAGCGGCGAAACGCTGAGCTGTAGATAAGCCGAACGGACGGTCGGCTCAGCATCGGGGGGGCGGAATCAATGCCGGTTGAATTGAAGATCCTTGCGCTCGGCGCGGTGCTGCTGGTCATCTACACTTTCACCTCGACCCGATTCAAAACCGCGCAATACGGGCGCAAATGGAACGTCGGAGCGCGCGACGAGACCTTGCCTCCGCCCACTCCCATGACGGGCCGGATGATGCGCGCGCAGGCGAACTTCGAGGAAACCTTCCCGGTTGCAATCGTCGCGCTGTTGGGAGTCGTGCTCGCGGGGCGGACGAGCGCGCTGACGGCACTCGGCGGCTGGATCTGGCTCGGCGCAAGAGTCGTCTATCTGCCGCTTTACGCGTTCGGCGTCCCGGTCATCCGTACAGTGGTTTTCGTATTCAGCATGGTTGGCCTCGGCATGGTCATCTGGCCGCTGCTGTTCGGGTGACGCAATGGTTCGGCGCACGCCCTTGCGGTCACGTCGAGCAAGCACCTAAAGACACGCGGCATCCGGGCGGGAGGTAGAGTGTGAGCGTCTTGACGTTGGAGCGTGTGACCAAGCGCTTCGACCGGGTTCTCGCCGTCGACGATCTGAGCTTCAGAGTTGGACCGGGCGCAGTCTTTGGGTTCCTCGGCGGCAATGGCGCGGGCAAAACGACGTCGCTGCGCATGGTGCTCGACATCATCCGCCCGACGAGCGGGAAGATCGAGGTGCTGGGCCGGACTCCGGGGCGGAAGAACGCGCCCGAGATCGGCTTCCTGCCCGAGGAGCGCGGGCTTTATCGCCAGATGACCGCGCTCGACACGATCGCATATTTCGGGCGGCTGAAGGGCATGGCGGCGGCCGACGCGAAACGCGAAGGCGCCGCGCTGCTCGACCGCTTCGGGCTTTCGGCGAACAGCAGGATGACCGTCGACAAACTGTCGAAGGGCATGGCGCAGAAGGTTCAGCTTGCGACGGCGCTGGTGAACCGCCCGAAACTCCTGATCCTCGACGAGCCATTCTCCGGCCTCGATCCGGTCAACCAGGGGCTCCTCGAGGAGGAAATCCGGCGCATCTCGGCGACCGGCGCGACGGTCGTGTTCTCAACCCACGTGATGCAGCATGCTGAGCGGCTCTGCGACCGGCTGCTGCTGCTCGCGAAGGGACGCAAGAAGTTCGAAGGGACGCTCGACGAAGCACGCACCGAGTTGCCCGCGCGCTTGAGCATGGTCTCGAAGCAGGATCCCTCCGACATCCCCGGCGTCGAAAGCACGAGCGACTTGGGCGAGGCCGAGAAAGGCTGGCGCAAGTGGGACGTGCGCCTGCAGCCCGGTGTCGCGCCCGGCGACGTCCTCGAACGCTGCGTTGCCGAGCAATTCCCGTTGCGCCGGTTCGAACAGCTGCATGCAAGCCTGCACGACGTCTTCGTGCACATCGTCGGGACGCCGGAGACCGCGCAATGACCAACATTCTGCTCGTTGCCGCCCGCGAGTTCCGCCACATCGCGGCGATGCGCAGCTTCTGGCTGACGCTCCTAATCATCCCCCTGTCGATGGTCATCGGCGGCTTCACGCCGAGCTTGATCCACAACGACGAACCGACTCGGGTCATGGTGATCGACCGTACCGGCGGCGGCGAAGCGCAGGCGGTCCGCCAGAGGTTCGAGCTCGACGCCAACCGCGACTTGCTGACTGACCTCTCGCGCTACGTTCAGCGGCACCATCTCGAAAACGCGGATCCGTCCGCGATATGGGCACAGCATGACCGCTGGTACAGCGATGCCGACGTAGCGCACTTCGTCGCCGGCGGCGGCGTCGACGCAGCGAAGTCGAAGATCGCGCGTGTGAAGGCAAAGGGGACGCCGGACTTCGAAGCGTCGAAGCCCGATTACAGGATTGTGCCGGTTCCCGCGTCGCTCGCGGGGGCGCCGGATGCCAATCTCGATAGCGCCTTGAAGCCGATACTGAAGCCGCAAGTTAAGGATGTGCAGCCGGTCGATTATGTGATCCTGGTGCCCGCAAGCTTCGGTCAAAGTCCGCTGGTGCGTTTGTGGGCCAATCGGCAGCCGTCGCAGCAGTTCGTCACCACGATTCAGGAGGTGCTGACGCGTGACCTGCGCACGCGCTTCCTCACGGCGAAAGGCCTTTCATCCAGCGATGCGCGGAGCGCGACGTCTATCGCGCCGGCGCTCGCCATTTCGACTCCTCCGCCCGGCGGCGGAGCGCGCGAGGCTTTGCTCATCCGCTCGATCCTGCCGCTGTTCGCCGCCTACATGCTGATGATCAGCCTGATGCTGACCGGGAGCTGGATGCTCCAGGGCACCGTCGAGGAGCGGTCGAACCGGCTGCTCGAAACCGTGCTTGCGTGCGTCAGCCCCGAAGAGCTGATGTACGG
>DASUCP010000089.1:0-7416 GCA_036275975.1 Sphingomicrobium sp. | reverse complement strand
GATCTGGTTGCAGCTGGCGAGCGGCGAGAATGCCGATGCGCTCTCAGATCAGTTCCACCGGATCAAGTCGCGCAACCGCGACCTGTTCAAGGGCATCAGTGGCTATGTCGACAAGGGCTCGGACCGCGCGCGGCTGCTGATCGGGCCTTTCCGCGGCCCATCCGATGCCGACATTTTTGCCGAGGATTTGCAATCCGTCGGCGTCGACGCATTCAAATGGACCAATTCCGCTTCGGACAGGATTGTGCCACTCGCTTCTGAATGAGGCTCCTATCAGCGGTTGCAGCCGATCCAGCCCACTCGCGCGGCCGCTTACATCCTGAAACCGAATCCGGACCAAGAGGTCCGCGCAATATCTTTCAGCGCGACCGCGACCGCATCATCCACTCGGTCGCATTCCGGCGCCTCCGGCATAAAACGCAGGTCTTCGTCGCCCCCGACGGCGATCATTACCGAGTCCGCCTGACGCACAGCCTCGAGGTTGCGCAGATCGGGCGGACGATCGCCCGCGCACTCGGCCTTAACGAGGACCTCACGGAGGCGTTATGCCTAGCCCACGATCTCGGCCATCCGCCGTTCGGCCACCAGGGCGAGGACGCATTGAATGACGCGTTAACAGACGCTGGCGGGTTCGATCACAACGCACACACCATCCGCATCCTGACGAAGCTTGAGACGCCCTATCCCGATTTCGATGGCCTCAACCTCAGTTGGGAGGCGCTGGAAGGCCTCGCTAAGCACAACGGTCCGGTTCTCGCTCCGACCTGGGCTATGGCCGAGGCCAACGTGGAGTTTGATCTGCAGCTTTCGACCTGGCCGAGCCTCGAGGCGCAGGTCGCTGCGATTTCCGACGACATCGCCTACGATAATCATGACATCGACGATGGCTTTCGCGCCGGCCTGCTGGATATCGACGAACTGATTGAATTGCCGATCGTCGCGCGCTTGTGGGCGGCGATTGGTAACCGCCACCCGGGAATTTTGCTTGAGAAGCGTCAGCGCGCGCTTGTGCGAGACATGATCGGCACCATGGTTGAGGATGTACTCGCGGAAACCGAGCGGCGCGTGCGCGACAGCGGAGTGGAGACAATCGACGAAGTTCGCTCGGCCGGAAAGCCGCTGGCCGACTTCTCCGAAACGCTCGGAGCCGAAGAGCGCGAACTCAAGAGCTTTCTCTATGAGCGCCTTTATGGCCTTCCCGAACTTACACCCATTCGTGACGAGGCCGAGCGGGTGGTTCGGAACCTCGCGTCCGCTTATCGGTCAAACCCAGGTTTGCTGCCGGGCGATTGGCGTCACGGAGGCGACCGCATCGAGGAGCTGCGGACTGTCGGCGACTTCATTGCCGGAATGACCGACCGCTTCGCCATCGCCCGCCACGAGGAACTGATCGGGCCTGTCAACTTGCCCGAAGGCCGCTTCTGACTCGTGACGCGCGGCGCGTGCTGCGCTAGAGGCCCACGCTTTCCGCCAATTCGGGATCGAAATTGAGCCTTTACGCCCGATATGCCGCGCTTCTCGACGGAGTGCTCGACGACCTCGTTGCCGAGGGCGCTCTGCCGTCGAACGTCGATCGGAAGAATGTGACGGTCGAGCCGCCGCGTGATGCGGCGCGCGGCGATTTGGCGACGAACGCCGCGATGGTGCTGGCCAAAGCGGCCGGCAGCAATCCACGTGCGCTTGCCGAAGCGATCAAGCCGAAGCTCGAAGCGCTTCCGACGGTCATTTCGGTCGAGATCGCTGGTCCGGGCTTTATCAACCTGCGCCTCAGGTCTGATGCCTGGCGCGACGAGTTGCGCACGATTCTGCTCGAGGGCGAGCAATACGGACTTTCCAACATCGGCGGCGCAGAGCGAGTGAATGTCGAGTATGTGTCCGCGAATCCGACTGGCCCACTTCATATGGGTCATTGCCGGGGCGCAGTGGTGGGCGACAGCCTTGCGCGCATCCTCGAGGCGGCGGGCTTTCGAGTCACCAAGGAATATTACGTCAACGACGCGGGCGCCCAGGTCGATACGCTCGCGCGCTCGGTTTACCTGCGGTACCGCGAGGCGCTCGGCGAAGAGATCGGCGACATTCCGGAAGGCATGTACCCCGGCGAGTATCTGAAACCCGTTGGAACGATCCTCGCAGCCGATTTCGGTGACGAATACGCCGAAGCTCCGGAGGACAAATGGCTTCCCGTCTTCCGCAATTGCGCGATCAAGGCGATGCTCGACCTTATTCGCTACGACTTGTCGCTGCTGGGCATCCATCACGACAAGTTCGCCTCGGAAGCAGCGCTTCAAAATTCCGGCGCGGTCGAGCAGGCCATGCAAGTGCTCCGTGACAAAGGGCTGGTCTACGAAGGCATGCTCGAGCGGCCCAAGAGCCTCGATCCGCACGACGAATGGGAGCCGGTCCAGCTGACTTTGTTCCGCTCGACGCAGTTCGGGGACGACCAGGACCGGCCGATGAAGAAGTCGGACGGGAGCTGGACATATTTCGGCTCGGACGCGGCCTATCATTGGGAGAAGGCGCAGCTCGCCGACCACCTCGTCAACATCTGGGGCGCCGATCACGCGGGGACGGTGAAGCGCGTTCAGTCGGCGGTGAAGGCGCTGACCGACGGCCGCGTCGACCTAGACGTCAAGCTCATCCAGATGGTCCGGCTGTTCCGCGGGGGCGAGCCGGTGAAGATGAGCAAGCGCGCGGGCGACTTCGTCACGCTCGCCGATGTCGTGAACGAGGTCGGCAAGGACGTGGTGCGCTTCATGATGCTGACCAAGCGCGCCGACACGCCGCTCGATTTCGACTTCGCCAAGGTGGTCGAGGCTTCGAAGGATAACCCGGTTTTCTATGTGCAGTATGCGCATGCGCGAGTTAGCTCATTGAAGCGCAAGGCCGCGGACGTCGGTGTGGACCTCGAGGCGCACGCCGACCTCGATCTGCTCGATGACGAAGAGCTGGCGCTGGTGAAGCGCGCCGCCCAATATCCGCGCGTCCTCGAAGGCGCCGCCATGGCGCACGAGCCGCATCGGATCGCTTTCTATCTCTACGACCTCGCCGCCGAATTCCACGCCCTGTGGAACCGGGGCAACGACGATCCGGAGCGGCGCTTCCTCCTTGAAAATAATCCACAACTTTCGCGCGCACGGCTGGAACTGGCGTTCGGCATCGGGCAAATCATCCGGAGCGGGCTCGACCTGATGGGGGTCGGCGCGGCCGAGGAGATGCGCTGATATGACCGACAGCCGGGCGGCACTCGGCTCAGACCGGTTGCCATGGCTCACCGACGAAGCGGCGCCAGCGCCCGCAAAGCCTAAACTCCACAAGAAAGCCGCGCTTCCGAACCTTTGGGGGCCGGTCGCCGCATCGATGCTGTTGCTTGCCGCCACGTCCTATTGGCTGGGCACGCGGTCGGGAAGTGAGCCGCGGTCCATGTCTCCCGAAGGCCGTTCTGTGGTGACTCCGCTGCCCGAAGCCGCCGCGCCGCCACAGCAACAGGTCGAGATTGCACCGCAGCCGGAGGTCACTCCAGCGCCGGTGCCCGAGGTCCTTTCGACGCCGCAGCGGCAAGTCAGGATCGAGCGGCCGCGGCCGATCAGGCGCATCGTCGTTCGCAATCCCGAGGAGCCGGCGGAACAAGCAATCGACGAAAGCGGGGCCGCAGCTCCGTCGACAGCCGCTCCGCCCGTCGCAAAGCCCGCCGCACCTGCCACCGAAAAGCCGCTCAAGGCATGGCCGGCCTGGCAGTCCGCGGGAGCCAAGGGGCGGATCGTGCGGGTCGGGGCATTCGGGACACGCCAACAGGCGAAGCTCGGATGGCGTTACATGGTTCGCGCCTACCCGGCGGTTGCGCATTTGAAAGCGACCGTTGTCACCGATCGCAATTCGCGTGGGCGATATTTCTATCGGTTCCAGGTCGGCACGACCTCTCAGGCCCACTCCGAGGTATTGTGCCAGCGCATGGAGAGGATTCGCCTGAGCTGCGCGGTTGTCGGACTGCCGTGGAGGCCGAAGGGGGTCGAGCGGTGACCGACACCCGCCCGTATGACGAGCAGTTGCCGTGGCTTCAGCCGGTCGACGACGAGGACGAGCCGCGCGGCATTTCGGCGCGCAAGATGCTCGCGGCGCTGACGGTTGTCCTGCTCGCGGCGGCAATCGTCGCGGCGACCTTCTTCTGGCTTGGCCGACGCGATACGGCGGTCAGCGGTCCTCCCGAGATCATCCACGCCCCGCCGGGGCCGTACAAGGTGAAACCGCCGACCGCAGGCGGTCTCGACATCAGCGGGGAGAGCGAGACGGCGTTCGAGACCAGCGCGGGCGAGGACAACAACGCCCAGCTCGACACGAGCAAATTGGGCAAGGAAGCGGTAGCGGCGCCTCCAAAGGAGGAGGCGGAGCCGAAGCATCCCCCGTCGAACGAGACGAAGACTCCGGTTGCTACCCCCGCGCCTGAACCGAAACCGAGCGGTGCCAGCGGGAGCGTGATCCAGCTCGGCGCCTTCGCCAACCAGGCTCAGGCTGAGCGCGCGTGGACTGCGCTGTCTGCGCGGTTCCCGAGCATTGCCGCACTGAGCAAGATGATCGTGCCGTTCCCGGGCGGCATTCGCCTGCGCGCCGGAGCGGCATCACCCGCGGACGCGCGGCAAGCGTGCCAGACGCTCAAATCCGCCGGCGAAAATTGCTTCGTCGCCCAATAGGCCATGCTCCCGGCGATCTACGGTTTCGAAGGACCAGAGCTCACAGCCAGTGAGCGCGACTTCTTTCGCGACGCCGATCCTGCGGGTTTCATTCTGTTCAAGCGCAACTGCGAGACGCGCGAGCAGCTGCGTAGCCTCACCGACTCGTTGCGCCAGCTGACCGGCCGCCCCGATTTGCCTATTCTTATCGACCAGGAGGGCGGCCGCGTCGCACGCATGAAGCCACCCGAATGGGTCGCCTTCCCAGCGGCCGAACGCTTTGCGCAGCTATACCAGCTCGCCCCTTCGTCCGCGATCGAG
The DNA here is from genome assembly GCA_036275975.1 of Sphingomicrobium sp. Classification (GTDB taxonomy): domain Bacteria; phylum Pseudomonadota; class Alphaproteobacteria; order Sphingomonadales; family Sphingomonadaceae; genus Sphingomicrobium. The sequence continues at coordinate 2,431 of DASUCP010000089.1, read as the reverse complement.
GCTGCACGCTCGAACGCCCGCGCGATCGGGCTGATGCTTCGTGACGTCGGCATCAATGTAAACGCGCTGCCGCTGCTCGATGTACGCCAGGAAGGTGCGAGCGACATCATCGGCGACCGCGCACTCGGCTCGCAACCGATGCAGGTCGCTGCGCTCGGCCGCGCGGTTCTCGATGGCCTGGCCTCCACAGGCGTAGTCGGCATTATCAAGCACATTCCAGGGCATGGACGGGCTCTGGTCGATAGCCATCACGAGTTGCCGGTCGTGACCGCGACTGCAGACGAGCTCGAGGTGGATCTCGAACCATTCGAACGCCTCTCGTCGGCACCGATGGGGATGATGGCCCACGTGGTCTATACCACCTGGGATGCGGATCATCCCTCAAGTCAGTCGTCCTTCGTGATCGAGCATATCGTTCGTCAGCGAATTGGCTTCGACGGGTTCCTGATGAGCGACGACAGCAACATGAATGCGCTCACCGGCAGCCAGGCCGAGCGAGCCGCTGCGTGCGTCGGAGCAGGCTGCGACGTGGCGCTGCCATGCAACGGCGTCCTCTCCGACAATGTGGAGATCGCCAAGGCTCTTGGTGCAATGACGCTTGAGGCCACGGATCGGCTCGCGCGAGCGATGGCGATCACCATGGTGGAGTCGGAAGGGCCAGATTTCGCCGAGGCGGTTGCGAAGCGGGACGAACTCCTCGCGCTCGTCTGATCCGGTTCCGCCGCTCGCAGACGAGGGCCGCCCGTTCGTCGACGAAGAGGGTTGCCCGCCGAAACTTTTCTTTGCGAAGGTGAGCCGCCTTTCCGGACACCCATCCAGCCAAAGAGAATTCTGCCGATGCGTCTGCTTTCGCTTTTCTGTGCCGCCGCTGCCCTCGCCGTCTCTCCTGCTCTCGCCCAATCGTCGCCCGGTGGTGACAAGGACAAGGGAAAGAGCGTTGAAGACCTGCACAAGGACGACCTCGCGAAAGCGGCCGCCGGCGCATGGCAGGGTGCGCCGGTAGATGAACGCACGGTTTCGACTCGTCACAGCGCGCTGATCGATGGGCGGACGGTGCCCTACACCGCGACGGCGGGCACGCTCACCATCCGCGACGCGGAGGGCAAGCCGATCGCGAGCATCTTCTACACCGCCGACACGATCGACGGAGCGCCGGGTTCGCATCGGCCAGTCACGTTCTTCTACAATGGTGGTCCCGGCTCGGCGTCGCTGTGGCTGCGGATGGGTTCGTTCGGTCCGATGCGCATCCAGACCACCAACGCCCAGTATATCAAGCCGGCGCCGTTCAACTTCGGTGCCAACCCCGACACGTTGCTCGGGGCGACGGATCTCGTGTTCATCGACGCTCCGGGCACCGGCTATTCGCGGCCGCTCGGCGACGCCAAGCCGGCCGACTTCTACGGGGTCGACGAGGACGCCGACGCTTTCGCCAAGGCAATCATTCGCTACATTACGAAGTTCGATCGCTGGGGCAGCCCCAAGTTCTTGTTCGGCGAGAGCTACGGGACGACCCGCTCGGGCGCGCTCGCCTATCAGTTGCAGGACCGCGGAGTGGCACTTAACGGCGTGATCCTGCTGTCCTCGGTCATGAACTACGGCCGCCGGCAGCCCGGGCTCGACCGCGACTACCTCAACTACCTGCCGAGCTACGCCGCCACGGCCTGGTACCATCACAAGATGGCCAACCCGCCCGCCACCGTGGAGGAAGCCGCTGCCGAGGCGCGCGCGTTCGCTGAAGGGCCCTACGCCGCCGCACTCGAGAAGGGGCAGACGATCAGCAAGGCGGAGGAGGACTCGGTCGCTCAGCAGATGAGCGCGCTGACCGGGCTCTCGCCGCAGTTCATCGAGAATGCGGACCTGCGCGTGGACCTGTCGGAGTTCCGCAAGGAGCTGCTGCGTAACGAACGCGAAACCATCGGCCGCTTCGACTCGCGCTACACCGGCGTCGATCCTGACGCTTCCGGCGACTCTCCCGAGTTCGACGCGTCCGACGTCGCGATCAGCGGTGGCTTCATCGGTACGCTTCAGAACTACCTGACAAACGACCTCAACTATCGCACCGACATGCCGTACCGGCTGAGCGCGAGCGATGCGGACGGGTTCAAGTGGGACTGGAACCACAAGGCGCCGGGCGTGCGCTACAGCCTGCAGATGCCGAATACGGCGATTGACCTCGCGGCGGCGATGCGCACCAACCCGTACCTCAAGGTGCTTTCGCTGAACGGCTATTACGATATGGCGACGCCGTTCTTCGGCACGGAGTACGATCTCGACCACATGATGCTCGAGGCGGCGCAGCAGCGTAACCTCGAGTTCCGCTACTATCCGTCTGGTCACATGGTCTATCTGAACCCCGACGCGCTCCACTCGATGCGGCTTGATGTCGAGAATTTCATCCGCGAGGCCGTCGGCGAAGCTGCCACCGGCACGC
>DASUCP010000088.1:0-21333 GCA_036275975.1 Sphingomicrobium sp. | reverse complement strand
GGATCGGTCCGCGTGGAAAGGACATCACTTCGCGGTGACGTCGCTGATCCCGAACGTGAGGGCGCTGAGCGCGAGCGCGAAGAGGATGACTCCGATCACCACCACCCAGACCTCGCGTTCGGTCGGATAGGCATTGAGCTTCTTCGGCGGGCTGGCGACCGGGGGCGGGTCGCGGCGGATGCGCGACGGGCGGACGGCGACCGGCTTGCGGCGGATTTTCGAGTCCTTGATCACGCGCATGTTTTTATGCCGAATAGGGTTACCGGTCAGTTAGTGAGCGACGCACCAGCGATCCGTGAATCTACGTATTTTCGAAGCTGGCTCCTCCTGCGAAAAGGCCTGCGACACGATGGGCTCAAAAACCCGTTCGTGCAGGGACCGGGAGCGGCGGCACCGTTGCTCTCGGTCCTTTGCTTTTGCGACCATACGGAGCTTTTCATGCCCGACTTCGCCGCTGCCAGGGTCCGTCTCGAAGCCGCGCTCGCCGAGCTCGAAGCTCGCCTCTCGAACATCGCAGAAGACCTGGATCAGCCGGCCGACCGCGACTGGGATGAGCAGGCGATCGAGGTCGAGGACGATGAGTCGCTCGAACGCCAGGGAACGCTGGTCACCAGAGAGATCGCGTCCGTGAAACGCGCGCTGGCCCGCATTGACGACGGGACGTACGGCGAATGCGTTCGCTGCGGCGGAGCGATCGCGCCGGCACGCCTGGACGCTCGGCCCGAAGCCGCTCTATGCATCGATTGTGCGCGGCAGGCGGAGTAGCGCAATTAGTCACGACAGCCTGCCTCAACCCTCGCCTGCCGACGACGGCATCGTGCCGCCATTTCGCGAAAGTCAGCGCACTCGTCTTGTGGTCACTTCTTAATCTACAGCAGTGTAAGCAGGCTTCTTTCTGCTATTGCGACACCAGAACCTACTATCCACCCCGCTATTCCCGCACCCCTGGCGGGAAGGGGGCAAGGGATCGGCCGGATTTGAATCCCTTTTTGGTCCGACCGGTCCCTTTCTGCGTCTTTTGGGCTGCCGCTTCCGCTCAGGCCCGCTTGCGCGAACTCGCGAACAGCTCGGCCTCGTTCTTGCGCCGCACACGCGCGGTCACTTCGGCGGTGTTGTCGGCGCCGCGCGCGTTGCAGCAGACATGCGTCAGGCATTGCCCGCCTGAGGGCACGTCCTCGATCCGCGGGCTTAGGTCGTGCCCCGTCGGGAGGTCGAATCGCATCGAGCGGCGGCACCGGCGGCAATCGTCGCCGTCGCGCTCTCTCAGCTCGCCGATGCGCTGCCGCTCCTCCTGCTCGCGCTTGAATTTCCACGGATTGAGGTAGCGGGCGATGATCGACTGACTCATGCGGTGTCCATATGCACTGTCGGATTACCGCACGGTTAGCGGCTCTTTAAGTTCACCCGCTCCTCCGCATCGCGACCCGCTCCGAAGCCGCACACTTGAGCAGGTTCATGTCGATCGGCTTGTCGGCGCTCGCCGCGCGCATCGCCGCGAGGCGCGTCGAGCGCAGGATCTCCGCGCCGGACAGCGCATACTCTCTCGCAAGCTCGCCCGCGTCGACGTCGTCGCTCTTCGGCATTTTGACGGCGCCGAGTATCTTGCCCCACAATTGTTCGCGCGCAGCCTCGGCAGGCATGGGAAAGTCGACAATCACGTCGACGCGGCTGACGACATCGTGATCCAATTCCCGCGCGTCGTTCGTCGCGACGATTGCAAGGCCGTCGAAAGCCTCGAGCCTGCGCAGCAGGTAAGCGATCTCGATATCGGCGTAGCGGTCATGCGAGTCGCCGACCTCCGTTCGGCCGGCAAACAGTGCGTCAGCCTCGTCGAACAGCAGGATCGCGCCCTGTTCCTTCGCGTCATCCAATATCGCCTTGAGGTTTCTCTCGGTCTCCCCGCTATACCTGCTGACGATCGGGCCAAGATCGATCCGCAACAGCGGATGTCCCGATCCGCGGGCCAGCGCCACGGCGGCCATGCTCTTTCCAGTACCGCTTGGCCCTCGGAACAGAACGCGGAAGCCGCCGTCGATGTACCGGCCCAGGCCCCATTCCCCGGCGAGGTGAGGCGACCTGTTGAGCCAGTCAGCGATCCAGCCGAGCCTCCGCTCCGCCTCTTCGGGCAGCACCATCTCTTCGGGATCGGTATCGGTGACGACCGGCCTAGCGCCGATCTCCGTCATCAGCACCTCGTCCATGCGGCTTCTCCCGATACTGCGCGCCGGCGCCCTATACACTGCGGGGAAGGCGACGCGGAGTTACCGGACGGTAGGCTCCGCCGGCGGTGGGCTGGGCAGGCCTTCCCAGTCGATCGCCGAGTCGTCGGCGAAGGTGTGGCGGGGGCCCGCGGCCCAATAGACGAGGGCACCGAGGCCGATGCATCCGGCGGCGACCAGCACCAACCCGGCCGTCGCGCCATGCGGCCATGACGCGCGGATTCGCTCCTCGTGCACTCGGGCGAGATCTTCGTCGGGATTCCAGTGCCTGCTCATCGGCGGCAACTTACCTTAGGCGCTGCAACCGTCAGGTTAACGTCAGCCTTCGCGCTTCAGCATGAACCCGCGCGCCGAGAAATATTCGTTTGCCCTCGCACTGAACAGGAAGGCCGAGATGACCACGAGGATGACCAGGCTGAACACGAGGTACGACTTCATCGGCGAGGTGTAGAAGCCGACAATCAGCCCGATGACGCCCCAGACGACATAGAGCACGCGCGACCAAGGCTGCGCCTTGAAGATGCCGTAGGCAACGGCGAGCGTAACGATACAGCCGATCACGCCCCACACTTGCTGGAACATGATGGACGTGTGCATCTGCTCCATCGTCTTCATCATCGCGGGGTTGGAGCGCATCGTGACCACGCCTATCAACCCCAGCACGGCGAGAACGATCAGAGTCCATGCAATGATCGTCAGTGAGAGCGGACGCTTTTCCATAATTCCCCCTTATCCCCGAACGGCCGCAAGCTATCGTTCCGCCGCTGCCTTGCAAGCGTTCGATCCAGCGGTTCGGCGAATTCCTGAGTCTCCTTCGTCGAGAGTGCCGGGCTTGTCTCACACCGTCGCTCCTTTAGGGAATCGCGCATGGCCGACGCGACACCCCTCACCGAAACGATGGAGAACCGCTGGATGCGCGCCTGGGTCGGCCGGGACCGCAAGGAGCTCAAGAGCCTGACCGCGAGCGATTTCATCCTGCTCCTCGGTTCGAAGCCTGCCGTTATCCTGGACCAGCGCAGCTGGCTCGAGGCTGCCGCCAAGAGCTGGCACTGCAGCTCCTTTCGCTTTGGAGACATCCACGTCCGGCGGCTTGGATCCTGCGCGGTTTTCGCGTCGCAGCTCGAGCTCAAGGCCGTGATGGAAGGACACGATTGGTCCGGTCAGTGGTGGGTCACATCGGTGTGGCGCAAGCGCCGGATCGGCGGTTGGCGCATGGTCGAGCGCATATTGTCGCGAACCGAAGACAATGCGGATGCCCCCGCCGCGATCAAGTCACTCCAACTCTGGCGCTAGCGACAAAACAAGTCAGATTCTCACCCCGACATTACGGTAGCGAAATGCTATGTCGCCGCCGACGGATGCGTCCCTGTCCGCCATAAGAGTGGGGGAGCACTGCATGTCCAACAACACACGCTTGTTATCCGCCGCGCTGATCGTCTTCGGCTTGGCCTTCTGCCTCATTTATCCGCTCGCGATCGTTTGGCCCTCGGGCTGGGCCTGGCATGACGGGCCGCCAGCGGCGAACGATTATTTCATGATGATTGTGGGCGTTTACGCGACGCTCGGCGTGTTCATGATTCTCGCTTCCCGCGACCCTGCATCGAACAGGTCACTGATCTGGTTCGTCGTCTGGTCGAGCATCGTCCACGCCGGGGTGATGGCTTGGGAATCGATGCGTAACCCGGCGATGGGCGGACATCTGACGGGCGACGTCCCGGCGCTGCTGCTGATCGCAGTCGTGCTGGGTCTGCTAATGATGAACCGCGGAATCGCCGGCGAGCCGAGAATGGCCGCCTGAAGTCGGTTAGGCGGCGCGCTTCCGCGGCCGCCTCGCCACCTTGCGACGCTCGGCCGTTGCTTGGGCCTCGAGCCGAAGTCTCATGCGCTCCTGAACCTCGACCGTATTATCGACGGTTTCGGCGTTGCACCGGCGGTGGCACAGGCAGGCAGTGTCGTGGCCCAGCTGAACGAGAGCAGGCGCGCTGTCGTGCTCGGCGGGGAGATCGAAGCGCATCGGACGCCGGCAGCGGCGGCAATTTTCGCCGTCGCGCTGGCGCAGTTCATGGAAACGGCGCTGCAGCTCCTCGCGCCGCGCCTTCCACGGGTTCAAGATACGGCTGATCGAACGGGCCATGGTCGGACCATATCGCCCTAGCGTTTCCGAAGAATTACTCCGGCTGTAAACATTTCCGACATCGGCATTTCTTCGGATCGACTGGAGTCGGAGTCCATGCAACGACCCGGCTCGTTGAGCGTTTGTGCCGGGTCCGAAACGGACTCTTTCAAAAAGGAACAGCGGCATGAAACTTGTGTTGCTTGTTGGGGCGGCGGCCGTCCTGCTCTCACCAGCCGTCGGCTCCGCACAGTCCTTCGACGGCGGCTTTCATATGCGAAATGGCCCCAGTGCTCCGGCCGGTCCATTCGTGCAGGAGGGCCATTTCCCGTTGGGTGTTGGATCCACGTTCGGCTGCGCCGGGCGCGACGGGCACGACGGCCGCGACGGTCATCATGACGGAGACCGCCACCATCATGGTGACGGCCATATGCACTCAGCAATAAGCGATTGCGGAGTGTTCGGTGCCGGGTGGGGCTATTATTACGATCCGGAGATCAATCGCAGCTGGGATTCCGACAGCTACAACGACTGGTGGCAGGACCGCCCGGATCGCGCCATTCCTCGCTGGGTGCAGGAGCAGCGGATGCGCGGAACTTGCGATCCCGACCGGATGTGGTGGTCAGGAAGCGGCTGGCACTGCTGAAGTCGTCATTGCGGCTGCGGAGTCGCTGAGTTCGAATCAACGGAGTGTGCTGTAGCGGCCCTGGCCTTCGCCTGCGCTTCGGCCTTTGCCTCTGCCTCGCGCGCCTCCCGGCGCCTCTTCGCCATCTGGTAGAGCTGGTATTCACTCGGATGCGGGTCGGTGATGAACATCTCGCCGACATCCTCGCCCTTGGCCGCTCTTTCGACCATGGTGACAGCCGTGATCGCCGCACCGACGAGGTTGATGCCGGCACTTTGGCAGGGCTCGGGTCCAATCGAGCAGGGATTTTGAACGGCAACAGACGGCCGTCCCGGGGGCCCGCCCTCGCCCTTTCGCTTCTCGCGCTTAGCTTCCATCACGTCGGGGTTGAGCCGATAGCCGTTCGGCCGCTGCGCGCAGATCACAATCGAACGCTGGGTCGCCGCCGGAGTGGTTGGTGAGCAATCCTCGCGGCCGTTCACCGACGCTGGACCTTTGGTCGGAGCGGCACCCTCAGCGGGCGCAGGCTGCGGCCTCGTCGGCGCTGCGCTTGCCGATTGAGCGACCAGGACGACCGCAAGAGGAACGCCGGCAAACATCGCTCATCCTCTCCCCGTGAAGCTTGCCGCGCAATGAACTAGCGGTGGAATTCCTTCTGGGCTTCCTGGAACCAGCCCTTGCCGGCGACGCCCTGTTCGCGAGCGGCAACCTGCTCGTGCTTGAGCTGCGGCTGGGTGCCCGGAAAAGCGACGATCATGATTCCGACGGCGAGGAGCGCCAGCGCCCCGAGAAGCGCGAGGAATGGGAGCGTGCTGAGCGTGAATCTGGGAACTTCCGGCTCGGTCCGCGGTCTTGGCTCGCGCTTGCGCCGCGCCGTTCGCTTGACCGCCATGGCCGTGACGTAATCCTCGGGCCGGGTCCATTGGCCCGTCCGCGACTCTGCCAGCGGCTCCTTGCTCATGGCCTAGAAACTCGGCTGATTCGGCGCCGGTTTCAAGCGCTTGGTTCAGCCCTTTCGAGGCACTTGGAGCGTCGCCCGCGTCTTCTCACCGCATTTGACGCTGACAGTCGTCACCGCGGCGCTGTCGGGGATCGTCGCCTTCATGTCCCACCAATTGTCGGGCGAGGCGTAACCGGTGTCATTCTGAGCCAAAGTCGGCGCGATCTCCGCCGTACTGCCGGTGACCGTCGGCGGACCGAAAATCGCTTTGTAGCGGGTATCATCGGCAAAGCCTTTGCCGGTGACGACCACGTTGCCAGGTTTGTCGGTGGAGACCTTCCAGCCCTTGGTGTGGTCATCGGTGAAGAAGCAGTAAGCCGGCTTCGGCTTTTCCGCTTGAGTAGCATCGGCCGGCGCGTTCGAGGTGGCATTGTCGGCGGATTGCCCGCACGCGGCCAAACTAGCGGCCGCGCCGAGCAGGAATACGGATCTGCGCATGTTCGCTCCCCTCCACCACCATAGGAGCGGAAGGGAGCGGTGGGATCAAGCTACTGATGCGTTTCGTCGAGCGGCTGGCCGGTCTGTTCCTGTTCGAACAGGTCGGCGACGACATCGCCGCGCGCGGTCAGGCGGACCTTATCCCCCTCGACCTCGGCAACAAGGCCGCGCGGGATGAAATGGTGATGCTCTTCATGACCTATGCCGCTGTCGGCGCGGATCAGCTTGATGCGATTCTCTTCGACGCGGTCGACGGTGCCCACGTGCACGCCGTCTGCGCCGATGACTTCCATGTGCTCGCGAATATCCTCGAAGCCGCTCATGACCTTCTCCTCGTTGGGGATGCCGGTTCAACGCTTCGTCCGCGCCGCAAGTTCACGGACGCGAAGCGCTTACGCCTGTTCGCGGCACGAGTCATCGGCCAAAGGGATATGCGTGCGGGTTGTGGCGTCACATTGCTGAGCCTAAGTCCCCAGGCATGGCTGATGTCCGCACAACCACGCTTCCCGATGCGACCACCGCTCCGGAAGCACCGCCCTCGCCGACGCATGTTGCAATCCGCCGCGAGGATTATCGTCCACCGGACTGGCTCCTTCCCGACATCCGCCTCGAGTTCGACCTGGGTCTTGAGAAGACTCGAGTTCGGGCGACACTAAGCGTCCAGCGCAGCGGCGAGCACGACCGCCCGCTGCGCCTGGACGGAAGCGAGCTGGAGCTCGTCTCGGTCAAGGTCGATGGCCAAGACGCCAACCACCGCATGGACGGTCCGCAGCTGGTGATCGACCTTTCCGGAGAGCGGGCGACGATCGAAACCGAGGTCGAGATCAGCCCGGCCGCGAACACCAAGCTGATGGGCCTTTACGCATCGAACGGGATGCTCTGCACTCAGTGCGAGGCCGAGGGCTTTCGCAGAATCACGTTCTTCCCCGACCGCCCGGACGTTCTTTCGAAATATCACGTGCGCATGGAAGGCGATGCGACCGCGTTCCCGGTGCTGCTGTCGAACGGCAACCGCGTGGCCCATGGCGAAGCGGCGAATGGCCGGCATTGGGCGGAATGGGAGGACCCCTTCCCCAAGCCCTGCTACTTGTTCGCGCTCGTTGCCGGTGATCTCAAGGCAAACCAAGACACCTTCACAACCATGGGCGACCGAAAGGTCGACCTCTTCATTTGGGTGCGCGAGGCTGACCTTCCGAAGACGCAGCACGCGATGAACAGCCTCAAGCTCGCGATGGCATGGGACGAGAAGGTCTACGGCCGCGAGTACGATCTCGACCAGTTCAACATCGTCGCCGTCAGCGACTTCAACATGGGGGCGATGGAGAACAAGAGCCTCAATATCTTCAACTCGGCCTATGTCCTCGCGGACCAGGAGACCGCCACCGACGGCGACTTCGACAATATCGCCCGCGTCGTCGCACACGAATATTTCCACAACTGGTCAGGCGACCGGGTCACCTGCCGCGACTGGTTCCAGCTGAGCCTCAAGGAAGGCTTCACCGTGTTTCGCGATCAGAGCTTCTCGGCCGATACGGGGAGCCACGCAGTCAAGCGGATCGAGGACGTCCGCGTGCTCCGCGCCGTTCAATTCCCAGAAGATCAGGGACCGCTCGCGCACCCGGTTCGGCCGGACAGCTACATCGAGATTTCGAACTTCTACACGGCGACGGTCTACAACAAAGGCGCCGAGGTCATCCGCATGTTCCACACCGTGCTCGGAGCCGACAAGTTCCGCAAAGGTACGGACCTCTATTTCGACCGCAACGACGGCAAGGCGGCAACGTGCGACGACTTCGTTGCGGCGCTCGAAGACGGGAGCGGAGTCGATCTGTCGAAGTTCAAGATCTGGTACTCGCAGGCAGGCACTCCGAAGGTCCGTGCGCGGCTCGAACATGACGCGGCGGCGAAGACCGCGACGCTGCACCTCGACCAGCACGAGGACCCGACTCCGGGTCAGGCGATCAAGCAGCAGATGCCGATCCCGCTCAGGACCGCGCTGATCGGGAGCGAGAGCGGCCACGAGATTTGCCCCGAGCGGCTTATCGTCCTCGACCAGCCGCGGCAGAGCATCACGTTCGACAATGTGACCGAGCGCCCGCTCCTGTCCATCAATCGCGATTTCTCGGCGCCCGTAATCGTCGATGCCGAGCGCGAGCCGCAGGATCTGGAGCGGCTCGCCCAGTCGGACACTGACCCATTCGCACGCTACGAGGCGATGCAGGAGTTGATGATGCGCGCTCTCGTCGCGGGTGCGCGCGGCGAGCTGGCCGACCTTGAGCCCGTGATTCGGGCGATCGGCGCTACTCTGCGGTCGAACTCGCTCGACGCGGCGTTCAAAGCCGAAGCGATCCTGATGCCAAGCGAAAGCCTGATCGCCGACCGCATGGAGGTCGTCGATCCCGACGCGATCCATCGCTCGCGCGAGGCTTTGCGAGAGGCGATCGGCGGCGCCCTTGGCGATGAGTTGCTCGCCGCGCACCGCAGCGACGGCGTGGCGGGCGATGATCTTTCACCCAAGGCAAAAGGCGTCCGGCGCCTCCGCACCGTTTCGCTTGGCCTCATTGCGGCGGCGGACGAGACGAGAGCTGCGGATCTCGCGAAAACGCAATTCGACGCTGCCGACAATATGACCGATCGCCAAGGCGCCCTCGGCATTCTCGTGTCGCTCGACGCGCCGCAGCGGGGTGAGGCGCTCGACGCCTTCTACGATCGCTTCCACGACGATCCGCTGGTCATCGACAAATGGTTCGCACTTCAGGCAGCAGCGCAGCGGACCGACACGGTCGACCAGGTACTCAAGCTCGCGCAGCATCCCGATTTCACGATGAGCAATCCGAACCGGCTGCGGTCGCTAGCTGGCGTGTTCGGCGGCAACCACTGGGCGTTCCACTCGGCCGACGGGCGCGGCTATGCTTTCCTCGCCGACATGATCATCGCCGCCGACAAGCTGAACCCGCAGGTCGCGGCTCGGCTGGTGCCGCCGTTCGGCCGCTGGCGGCGGTTCGAGCCCAAGCGCGCGACGCTGATGCGCCGGGCGCTAGAGCGGATTGCCGCGACCCCCGGGCTGTCGAAGGATGTGTACGAGCAGGTGTCGAAAAGCCTCGCCTGACGGTGTATTCTCCTCCGTGAGAGAGGAGGAGATCATCACATGTCCGCGACCATCGTCCGAGCCGGCGAAAGGCCGACCCTCAATATTCTCGGAATGCCACTGACCATGCTCTGTGAGGGCGAAGAAACCGGCGGGGCCTGGTCTTTGTTCGAGGAGGAAGTCGCGCTTGGGATGGGCCCTCCCCCCCACAGGCACGACTGGGACGAAGCCTATTACATCCTCGATGGCGAGCTGGAGTTTGAAATCGATGGGGAACGGGTGAGATCGAGGCCCGGAGATTTCAATTATCTGCCGCGCAACACGGTGCATGGCTTCAAGGGCACATCGCAGTCAGCGGCTCGAGTGTTGATCTTCGCAGCGCCCGCGCATGGCTCGGAATTCTTCCTCGAGCTCGGCGACGAGGTTAGAAGCCTGCCTGAAGACGCGTCAAAAATCCCCGAGATCGGAGAGCGGCACGGCATCCATTTCATGCCGGCCAAAGCGCCGGGAGCCTAGCCGCCGATCCACTGCGCGATTTGCTGGGCGACCTGGTTTGCCGCACGATTGAGCGCTGGGCCAACACTGGGCCCGGTCCCGTCCGCCGGAGCGTTCGCGGTGAAGCGGCGAGTTTCGACCTGGCTGCCACCGGGTGATTCGAGCGAGCCATCGAAGACCACGGTGACCTGACCCGTCTGAGCATCATACCCAAACTGGTTGAGGCGGCCGTGAAGGACGAGGCCCGGATCAAGCCCGGTCTGCTCCGGATCGAGCACGACCCGGCCGGTCGTCCGCCGCACCGTCTCCGCGACGAGGTTCTGGAACAGGCGGTCGGGCGTATCCACCCATTGCAGGTTGGTCACATATTGCACGTCGGTCGGGGATAGCTGGACCGGCACTCGCACAGTGTTCAGCTCTTTCGGAATCACGGGAACTGCGATTGTCACGGCTTTGCCTGCTGCGGCGGTCCGAGCGATGGTCCCGGGATCGGCGGCTTCGGTCGTCAGCGTCTGAAGGGTCGGCGGCGGCTTGCCTCCGCCGCCTGTGAGGCTGCTGAGCGAGCAGGCGCCGAGCGCGGCGGCGAGCGCAATCAGGACAAGTCGACGCGGCGGCTGCTTCATTTGCGTTTCCCAGGCTTGTAGTCGGGCAGCTTCTCGGGCCCAAGCGCTCCGCCGATACCCTGCTGATTGATGCGATCCGAGACCCCCTTGAGCGATTGGGAGAGCGAGCGGAGGTCGTGGACCAGCTTATTGGCCTCTGGCAGCGTTTCTTTGCTGAAATTCTGCACTCCCGGCCGCGCATCGGTAATCATCGCATCGAGGCTGTCCGCAGCGTGTTGGGCCGAGATGATGGCCTTGTTGAGGTTCTCGACCGCTGGGCGCCCCTGCTCCGTCACCAGATTGTTGGCGTTGGCGGAAAGCGCGGCGACGTTGTTCGCGGCAACGCCTGCATTGTGCGCCGCGAATTGAATATCCGCGATGGTCTGGCCCATTTCCGGGGCGCGCTTGCGGAGCTCGGCAGTCGTCGCATCGATATTCTCGAGGATATCGGAGATCGAGTTCTGGTTCTTGTCGCTGAGCAGCTCAGTTAGGCGCTCCGTGAGGCGCTGGATGCGATCGATCAGCTCCGGAGCGCTATTGAGCAGGGCGCTGATCCCCCCCGAAGTCGCGGGAATGACCGGGCAGCCCTGCGGTCCTATCTGCTGGATCGGCGGCCGCCCACGCTCGGCTCCGGTCAGCTGGATTTCGCTGACGCCCGTGAAGCCGACGCCATGAATCTGCGCGCTGGTGCCCTGAAGCACCGGAGTCTGCTGGTTCACGTCGATCCGCACCCACACGAATTCGGGGCGGTTTGGCAGGAGCGAAATCTGCGAGACCTGGCCGACAGGCACCCCCGAGAAGGTAACGTTCGAACCCTTGTTGAGCCCGCCCACGCCTTCCGCGAAATAGATGTCGTAGCACTTGGTCTGCTTGTTCGAGAGGCCTGCCAGCCAGACGATGAACAGCAGGACACCGGCGAGAAGGGCCACCGTGACCGCGCCGACCATTACATAGTTGGATCGCGTTTCCACTAGGCGTGAGCCCCTTCTTCATAGCTCTCAGCGGCAGCGCGACCGCGCGGACCGTTGAAATACTCTTGTATCCAAGGATGGTCCAAAGCCAATAGTTCCGGGATCGTTCCGACCGCGATGACGTGCTGATCCGCAAGGACGGCGATGCGATCGCAGATTGCGTGCAGCGTATCGAGGTCGTGCGTGATGAGGAAGACGGTGAGGTCAAGCCGTTGCTGGAGCGAGCGGATGAGCTCGTCGAACGCGGCGGCGGCGATCGGGTCGAGGCCGGCAGTGGGCTCGTCGAGGAAGAGTAGTTCCGGATCGAGCGCGAGCGCTCGCGCAAGGCCCGCGCGCTTCACCATGCCACCGGAGAGCTCCGACGGATATTTGGGCCCGGCGTCGGGCGGGAGTCCGCCCATCGCGATCTTGTAGGATGCGATCTCGTCGAGCAGCGGCGGTTGCAGGTACGGGAAATATTCGCGGATCGGCACCTCGACATTCTCGGCGACGGTCAGTGTCGAGAAGAGCGCGCCGTTCTGAAACAGGATACCCCACCGGCGGCGAATGTTCTTCGCTTCATCCTCGTCGCGACCGACCATGTTCTCGCCGAGAACCTCGATGTGACCCGTGTCGGGAGTCTGCAGACCGATGATTGATCGGAGGAGCACCGACTTGCCCGTACCCGAGCCGCCGACGACGCCCAAAATCTCGCCGCGGCAAACGGTGAGATCGAGATTGTCGTGAATCACCTGCTCGCCGAAGCTGTTACGCAGCCCCTTCACCGTAATGACGGGATGGCAACCCTCCGGGACCGTGGCTGGATCGAGCTTCTTCGGAATGGACGTCATACCCATCCGATCGAGCTGAAGAATACTGCAAACACGGCGTCCAGGACGATGACGAGGAAGATCGACTGAACGACCGCCGTCGTGGTCCGCGAACCCACTTCCTCGCTGTTGCCCTGCACCAGCATGCCCTGGAAGCAGCCCGCCAGTGCGATGATGAAGCCGAACACCGGCGCCTTGATGATGCCGACCCACATGTCGGTCATCGGGATCACGTCGTGCAGGCGTTGAATGTAGGTGAGCGGCGGGATCGATAAAGACAGCCAGACGAACATGCCGCCGCCGATCAACGCGGTCAGCATCGACCAGAACGCCAGCAGCGGCATCATGACGACGGCGGAAATGATGCGCGGAATGACCAGCGCCTCAATGGGCGACACGCCAATCGTGCGCATGGCATCGATCTCTTCCGTTATCTTCATGGTACCGATCTGCGCCGCGAAGGCGGACCCGGAGCGGCCGGCCACCATAATTGCGGTCATGAGCGTGCCGAGCTCGCGAACCGTGATCCGTCCGATGAGGTTGATGGTGTAGACTTCGGCCCCGAACTGGGCGAGCTGGACCGAGCCCTGTTGCGCGATGACGATTCCGATAAGGAAGCTCATCAGCCCGATAATGCCGAGGGCGCGAACGCCGACGACATCGAAGCGCGTCACGACGGCGTTGATGCGGAATTTCTTCGGGCGACGGATGAGGTTGGCAAAGCCGATCAGGGTCGCGCCAAAGAAGCCTAGCAAACCCAGCAGCGTCGTGCCGGACTCAGCGACCCATTCGCCGAGCTCCGTCAGCACCCGGAAGAAGCTCGCAGGTTCCTCGGGATGCACTTTCGCCGGCTTGTCGAATTCCTTGACCTGCTTGAGCAGGCTCACTTCGTCATGGCTGGCACCGATCACTTTGGCGCCGCGATCGCGGACCGCGCGGTAGATGAGCCACGCGCCGACCGTGTCCATCCGATTGATTTCGGAAAGGTCGATCGTCAGTGGATCGGGCATCGCAGCAATCTCGCGCTCCGTCGTCGCGGCGCGCGTGATCGTCAACGCCCCCGCGACCCGGTAAACCGAGCCGTGCGGGTGAGCCCTCTCTTCCTGGTCGAGATCGGCCATCTGGACCGGACTGATGCGCGATTAACGTTACGGGGGCAAGTGAAGGCTGAACTGCCCCTTTCCTGCGGTTCCAGCGCTCTTTATGCGCTCTGTGATGCCGTGCGCGCCTCCAATGCTGTTCGTTCCTGTAGGGACCAACCCGGCGCGAGTGTTCGGCATGGACGCGCGCGAACGCGCCTGCAGGCTCGCAAGAAATGCCGGCTTCGACTGCGCCGAAGCGCCGCAGCCGGGCCGAGCGATGCTGCTTGCAAGCGTCCGCTATGCATGGGACCCCGCCTGGCTCAAGACGATGCGCAGCCGTCCGGGTACAGTGCTGACGCTCGGCGGCGAGCCAGTGATGGTGCACGTCCCCATCGGGGGGAACCTTGCGGGTGTGGCGGCCGGTCTCGAGGATCATCAAGTGGTTCAGGGCTATGAAGAGCTCCCTGCGGAAACCACCGAGCTCAACTATGCCGAGCTGAGGAAACGCGAGCGTCCATTCGCAATGCCGCTCGATCCCGACAATCCGGAGCCGGTCGAGCGCGCGGCCTATGACGCAGCCTACAAGGGCGTCACGGATCTCCTGACGCTCTACCTATGGCGTAAACCCGCCTTTTACCTGACGCGCTGGGCGGCCGAAGCGGAGCTGACGCCCAACATGGTCACGCTGGTGGGCGGACTTCTATGCCTCCTCGCCTTCTGGCTGTTCTGGGAGGGCCAATATTGGTGGGGCGTGCTGTCGGGCTTCATCTTCATGGTGCTCGACACGGTCGACGGCAAACTCGCGCGGGTCACGGGCGCGTCGTCGAAATGGGGCGAAGTGCTCGACCATGGCATCGACCTCATCCACCCGCCCTTCTGGTGGTGGGCGTGGGAGCATGGGCTCGCGGCGTACGGCCGTCCGCTGTCGCCGCTCTACGCGACGATGGTCCTGTGGGCGATCATCGGCGGCTATGTCGCGCAGCGGATCATCGAAGGGCTGTTCATAAAGCGCTTCGACGGGATCCACATCCACGTCTGGCAGCCGATCGACAGCAAGTTCCGGCTGATTACCGCACGCCGCAACCCGAACATGGTGATCCTCGTCGCCGCGCTCACGTTCCAGCGGCCCGACATGGGCCTGAAGCTGGTCGCCTGCTGGACGATCATCAGCCTGATCTTCCACGCCGTTCGTCTCGCGCAGGCGAGCGAGCGCGCCGCGCGCGGCCAGCCGGTGACGTCCTGGCTAGCGTGACCCGCTGGACGGCGCTGCTGCTCGCGGGGTCGCGGCCCGCCGGCGACCCGCTCGCAAAGTCAATGATGGTCGGCCACAAGGCGCTGATCCCGGTGGCCGGCGAGTCGATGGTGCTGCGCCCGCTGCGCGCCCTCCTCGAGAGCAAGGAGGTCGGCGACATCATCGTCCTCACGCAGGATCCGGCGGACTTCCGAACGGCGCTGCCAGACGACGGCCGCATCCACATCCGCGCATCGGGCGAAACGATCGCCTCGACCATCGCCGAGCTGATCGGCGACCGTGCCGCTGAATTCCCCGTGCTGGTCACTACGGCCGATCATGCTTTGCTCAACACGCAGATGATTGCGGAATTCACCAGCAAGGCCGCCGGCGCGGACCTTGCGATCGGCGTGGTCGAGCAAAGGTCCCTGCTCGCGCGACTGCCACAGACGGAGCGCACGTGGCTGAAATTCCGCGGAGGCGCGTACACGGGCGCGAACCTGTTCGCTTTCGGCTCCGAGAAGGCGCTCCCGGCAATCGAGCGCTGGCGCTCGGTTGAGCAGGACCGGAAGAAGGGCTGGCGCGTGCTCGCTGCGATCGGGCCCGCACTGCTGCTAGGCGCGGTGTTGCGCGTGCGGAGCTTGGACCAGAGCGTTGCGTCAGTGGGCCGGAAGCTGGGCGTGACGATCCGCGCGGTCGTCATGACGAATCCGCTCGCGGGCGTCGATGTGGACAAGCCAGCCGACCACGCACTCGTCGAAGCGATCCTCGAAGGCCGCGCATGAGCGACCTCGCGATTTACGACATGGATCGGACGGTAACGAAGCGGCCGACGTACACGCCCTTCCTGCTGCATTGCGCGATGCGGCAAGCGCCGTGGCGGCTCATCTTCCTGCCGCTCGTCGCGATTTCGATGCTGGCGTACGCCACTCGCCTGATCGACCGCGCGAAGCTCAAGGAGATCAATCATCACCTGCTACTTGGTGCGCGCGTCCACCCGCGCGAACTGATGCCGCTGGTGGACGGCTTTGCCGACAAGCAGATCGCAGCCAACGTACGGCCCGGAGCTCTCAAGGCAATAGCGCGTGACAAAGCGCAAGGCCGCCGCCTCGTGCTCGCGACAGCTTCCTATCGGCTCTACGCCGACGCAATCGCGGAACGTCTCGGCTTCGACGACGTAATCGGCACCGGATCGATCATCGGCCTCGATGAGCGCGTGCACGCCAGAATCGCCGGCGAGAATTGCTACGGACCGGCGAAAATGCGGATGATCGCGGATTGGGTGGAGACGTCGGGCCTCAAAGGCGTTCATGGGCACGTTCGTTTCTATTCCGACCATGTTTCGGATCGGCCGGCCTTCGAATGGGCAGACGAGCCCGTGGCCGTGAACCCGCATGGCCGCCTGCGTCGCCTCGCCGAGCAGCGCGGCTGGCAAATCGAGGATTGGGGCTAGGTCTCTACTTTCCTCGCCATTGCGGGTCGCGTTTTTCGAAAAAGGCGCTGATGCCCTCCTCCGCGTCGGCAGCCAGCATGTTCTCGACGATCGCGCGCGAGGCGCAGGCATAGGCGTCAGCGAGGCTGAGGCCGGCCTGTTCGCGAACGGCTTTCTTTCCTAGGCGGATTGCGAAGGGCGACTTGGCGGCAATCGCCGCGGCGAGGTCGGTGACGATTTCCGCGACCGACTCTGCCGGAACGACGCGGTTCACGAGGCCGAACTCGAGCGCGGTCGCAGCGTCGATCATCTCGCCGGTCAGAAGCATTTCCATCGCGCGCTTGAGGCTGACGTTGCGCGTGAGCACGACTGCCGGCGTCGAGCAGAACAGGCCGACGTCGATGCCGTTGACGCCGAAGCTCGACCGATCCGAAGCGACGGCGAGATCGCAGGACGCAACGAGCTGGCACCCTGCCGCGGTCGCGACGCCGTCCACCTCGGCGATCACGGGCTTTGGGTGATCGACGATGGACTGCATCAGTTGCGCGCACAGTCCGAAGGTTCGTTCGAAGAAGGCCGCTCCCTGATCGGAATTCGCGCGATGAGCAGTCATTTCCTTGAGGTCGTGGCCGGCGCAGAACAACTTCCCCAAGGCCGCAACGATGATGACGTGGATGCCGTCGTCATCGCGCGCGGCGTCGAGCGCGGCCTGTAACGCCTCAATAACGGCGACCGACAGCGCGTTGGCGGGCGGATTGTTCAGCAACAGCCGAAGAATCGAACCGTCCCGCGCTTCTTCCACCATATGCGTCAGACGGCGTTCAGCGCGTTCGCGAAGTCGGCGATCAGGTCGTCGGCATTCTCACAGCCGATCGAGATTCGCACCAGGTTCGGCGTGATGTCGAGCTGCTTCTTCCGCTCGTCGGGCACCGACAAGTGCGTCATGGCGGCAGGCGCGCTGGCGAGCGTCTCGGTGCCACCGAGGCTGACCGCGAGGTTGGCGATCTGGAGCGCGTCGAGGAAGGCGAACGCCTCTTTCTCCCCGCCCTTCAGGTAGAGCGAGAAGGTCGAGCCGGCGCCAGTGCAATGGCGCTTGTAGATGTCCGCCTGGCGCGAGCCCTCTTCAAGAAAGCCGAGGTAGCCGATCTTCTCGACCTTCGGGTGACTGCGCAGGAAATCGCAAACCTTCGCGGCATTCTCTTCCGCCCGGCTCATTCTTAGCTCTAGCGTCTCAAGACTGCGAAGCAGCATCCAGGCAGTGTTCGGGTCGCAGATGGTTCCAATCGTGTTTCGCATCATCCGGATCTGGTTGATCAAGTTCCGGTCGCCGACGAGGCCGCCCGCGACAAGGTCGCTGTGACCGCCGACATATTTGGTCAGGCTGTAGACGGAGAGATCCGCGCCGTGCGCGAGCGGCTTGGCCCACAGTGGGCCGAGGAAGGTGTTGTCGATGGCGATCGGCGGCCGCTGGTCGGCGGGGAATGCGGCATCGACTGCGGCGCGAACGGCTTCGACATCGACGAGCTGGTTCGTCGGGTTGGCGGGGCTTTCGAGATAGACGAGGCTGACGCGGCCGTTTTCTTTGCCCTTCGCGATGGCCGCGTCGATTTCCTCACGGGTCGCGCCCGAGGGGAAATCGATCCAGGACACTCCGAACTGCCCCAGGATCTTGGCGATCAGCGTCTCGGTGGCCGCGTAGAGCGGGCCCGAATGGACGACGCAATCGCCGGGCCGGACAAAGGTCAGAAGCAAGGTCGCGATCGCCGCCATCCCACTCGAAAAGGCTAGCGCGTCGTCGGCATCTTCCCACACGGCCAGTCGGTCCTCGAGAATCTCCTGGTTCGGGCCGTTGAAACGCGAATAAATGAGTCCCTCGGCGCCGCCGGGCCGCTTGCCCGTCACGCCCTCGAAAAACCGCTTTCCGGCGGCAGCGCTCTCGAAGACGAAAGTCGAGGTGAGGAAGATCGGTGGCTTCAGCGACCCTTCGCTAAGCTCGGGGTCGAAACCGTAACCGAGCATGAGTGTCTGGGGGTCGAGCTTGCGATTGCCGATCTTGGTCGGGGATTCACGCGGCACGCGATGATGGGAGCTCTCGGCCGCGCTTTCGTTTTCGGTAGGCAAGTAAGGTCTCCTTGTTCGAAGGCGGCATTAGCGCCAACGCTTGGCGAGCGCCAATCAACTGCTCGCTGCCGCGCGATAAGCTCAGCTTGTTGTCAGGGCCTTAGGGCGATTGCGCTCAGCTGGCGCCCGTAATCGGCCTCGCCGCGGTGCCTCGCTCGCCGGTAGCTGTAGAAGCGGTCCGCGTCCGCATAGGTGTCGAGGTTCAGTGCCTCCACTTCGCCGACTCCCGCCGCGATCAGGCGATGGACGACATAGGCCTCGAGATCGAAGTGCGGCTTACCGGTCGCCCCTTCGGCGAAGAAGCGGTGGTTGCCGGGGTCTGCCTCCATGAAGCGAACCCGGAAGCCCTGGTCCACTTCGTAGGACGGCTGCGCGATGCACGGTCCGACTGCGGACTGAATCCTGTCGCGGCGAGCACCGAGCTCCTCCATCGCGGCGATCGTGGAGTCGGTTACCCCCGCTAGAGCGCCTCGCCAGCCGGCATGCGCCGCGCCTATCACACCCGCCTGGCTATCGGCGAATAGCACTGGCGCGCAGTCCGCAGTGAGGATGCCTAGCAGGAGGTTGGGCCGGTCCGTCACCATGGCATCCGCGCGCGGGCGCTCGCTTTGCGGCCACACGCGCTCGGCATAGACGACCTCCACCGAATGCACCTGATGCACGGTTGCAAGCTCAGCCCCGGCGAGGAGCCCCTGAATTGCCAGGCGCCGGTTCTCGTCGATGGCGCTGCGATCGTCGTTGCTGCCATAGCCGACGTTCAGGCCCTCAAGCTCGCCAGTAGACACTCCCTCTCGACGCCCGAGGAAGCCGTGCGGAAGCTCGCCGAGCGAGACGCTGCGGATCACTTCGACGCTCAGAGCGACTTCCTCATGATGACGTCCTCATCGACGTGATTGCCGACCTTGAAATCATAGCGGCCGACGTCCTCAAAGCCGTAGCGATCGTAAAAGCGCCGCGCGCGGTGATTTTCGATGTAGACTGTAAGGTAGAGCTCTTCGGCGCCGCGGCGGCGGCCCTCGTCGACGGCCCAGTCCATCAGGCCATGCGCGATGCCGACGCCGTGGTAGCCGGTCAGGATGTAGATCTGGTCGAGGAGGATCGCCGGCCGCTCAACTTCGATCGGGAGCTTCATCGGGCCGAGCGTCACATAGCCGACCGCCTCACCATCGGCTTCCGCGAGGCGAAAGGCGTAAGCCGCATTGCCGAGCTGCGCTTTCCAATCGGCAATGCCGAAGCTCGACAGGAAAGCATCGAGGTCGTCCGGGCGGTAGAGATGCGCGAACGTGTCGCAGAAGCTGCTCTCGAAGATTCGGTCGAGCGTCGCTGCATCGGCAGGCGTTGCGGCGCGATAGGTGATGTTCATTCGAACCCTGCGGGAACTGGCCAAGCCCGCGAATGGATGGCGATGACCTTGAACATTCCGCCCATTTCCTCGCGTGCAATGAGGCGGTGAGCCGCCGCAGCGATTTTCGTCGCCAGATCCGGATTCGATCGCGACAAAGCATCGGCGCGCGCCACAATCCCCAGACGCTTGAGCCATTCACCCTGGCTGACCGCGCCGGTGACGGCAGCGCCTGACTCGGACGCCGCTCGACCAACCGCCTCGAAGTCGACATGTGCGGTCAGGTCCTGCTCTCCAGGACTATCAAGAACTGGCGCGAAGCGGTGTGCATGCACGGCCTGCAGCGTGTCGCCGGGAGCGCTCCGCTCGTGGCCGTAGTCGATGATCAGCGAAACGCCGCCATGACTTGCAAGATGGCGCGCGGCCGCAGCGACGGCTTCATCGCGGGCTGGAGAACTCTCGACGATTTCGCCGTCGCGGTCGAACGCAAGGCCTCCCGCGGCGGCTACGACCCGGCGCTCCATCCCGCCGACATGCTGGCGAACCGGAAGCGCATCCAGGAATTCGTTGGCCACCAGTAGCAACGGCTTCGCTGGGAGCGCCTCCATCGTATCGTGCCAGTGCGCATCCGGCACCGATGTGCGCTGCGCCTCGCGCAGAACCGGGCCGGTTTCGACGAAATGCACGCCGCCGCCGAATCCCGCCGAGCGCATCACGCGCAATGCGTCGCTCGCAAGCGTTCCGCGGCCAGGGCCCAGTTCGGCATAGATCGCGTCGGCCGGTGCGCCAGCCCTCCTCCAAGCATCCGCAAGGCAGCCACCGATCAATTCGCCGAATATCTGGCTGATCTCCGGCGCCGTGGTGAAGTCGCCGCGCGCGCCGATCGGATCGCGCGTCGCGTAATAATACGAGTTGCACGCCTCCATATAGGCTTCGACGGTGATCGGCCCCTCGGCCTGGATTCGGTCGCGAAGCGCGCGCTCGAGCGGGGTCACGCTACCGAAGCGGTTCCCGCCGTGGCCTCGACACGAACGCGGCGCTTCTTTGCCGTCCACATTAGCCACAGCCCCGCGAGGATCATCGGCAGCGAGAGCCACTGGCCCATGTGCAGGCCGGTCGCTTGGGTGAAGGCAATCAACTGCTGATCGGGCTCGCGGATGAACTCGACGCCGAAACGGAAGCATCCGTAGAAAAACAGGAACGCTCCGACGAGCTTGCCCGGATCGTATCGGGATTGGGTCTTCCAGAACATCCAGGCGAGAATGCCGAAGAGGACGATGCCTTCGAGGAAGGCCTCATAGAGCTGGCTCGGATGGCGCGGAGGGCCAAGCACCGGGCCATATGGGCTGAGCTCCACGAAACGAATCGCCCATGGCACGTGGGTCGGCGCGCCCCACAGCTCCTGGTTTACGAAATTCGCCAATCGCCCGAAGAACAGGCCGAACGGCACGCAGCAGGCGACATAATCGTGGATCCTCAGCCACGAGAGCTTCTCCTTGCGCGCGAAGTAGAGGATCCCGAGCGAGGTACCGATCACTCCGCCATGGAAGGACATGCCGCCGTCCCACAGCTTCAGGATTTCGATCGGGTGATGCAGATATTGGCCGAAATTGTAGAACAGCACGTAGCCGATCCGACCGCCGAGAATGATGCCGAGCGCGGCGTAGAACACCAAATCGTCGGCATGGCGGCGCGCCAGTGGGGCACCGGGCTGCTTCAACAACTTGAGCAAGTACCAATAGCCGATGAAGATGCCGGCGAGGTA
>DASUCP010000087.1:0-2578 GCA_036275975.1 Sphingomicrobium sp. | reverse complement strand
CGTGCTCAACGTGAAGCAGATCGCGCTCAAGATGGAAGGTGAGGGGCCCAAGCGGCTTCACCTCAGCGCCACCGGTCCGGCGGAAGTCACCGCGGGCATGATCGCGACCACCGGCGACATCGAGATCACCAATCCGGACCTCGTCATCTGCCACCTCGACGATGGCGCGACGTTCAACGTCGAGCTCACGGTCGATATCGGCAAGGGCTATGTCCCCGCGGTTGCGAACCGCCCCGCTGACGCTCCCATCGGGCTCATCCCGGTGGATGCCCTGTACAGCCCGGTTCGCCAGGTGGCCTACAAGGTCGAGAACACCCGCGTCGGGCAGGAGCTCGATTACGATAAGCTGACGCTGACAATCGAGACCGACGGCACGGTGACCCCGGACGACGCGCTCGCTTATGCGGCGCGGATCCTCCAGGACCAGCTGCAGCTGTTCGTCCACTTCGACGAGAGCCAGGTCCGCATGGCGCCGTCTCCGATGATCGGTGCAGCAGCGCCGATGGCGGCCGAGCAGGTCGCGGCCGACACCAACCAGCTCAACCGTTACCTCCTCAAGAAGGTGGACGAGCTCGAGCTGTCGGTGCGCAGCGCCAACTGCCTCAAGAACGACAACATCATCTACATCGGCGACCTCGTTCAGAAGACCGAGGCCGAGATGCTCCGCACGCCGAACTTCGGCCGCAAGAGCCTCAACGAGATCAAGGAAGTGCTCGCCAGCATGGGCCTTCGCCTCGGCATGGACATCCCCGGATGGCCGCCCGAGAACATCGAGGAGATGGCGAAGAAGCTCGAGCAGGAGATGCTGGGGTAGTTTCGATCGAAGTGATACTTCGATCGAGGCCAGATACAGGAAGGGCCGCTCCGTTGGGGCGGCCCTTTTTCTTTACGCTAGCTCGCGTTCCATTCGCGGACGGTGACGTCGGAGCACTCGTGGAGGTGGAGGGGGTCTTGCTGCGCGATCGCGCGAGCGGCTTCGAGGCTGTCGGCCCGGAAGACATAGGCGCCGCCGGAGCGGTCGGTGAAAGGGCCGGCCTGCTCGAGGATTCCGCCGTCGCGGAGCGATTGCAGGAAGGCGTAGTGGGCGGGAACGACGCTGTCGTCGAAGTGCGGCTTGCGGATGGTGAGGACGAGATATTTCATGCGCGCCCTCTGCACCCTCTGCCCACCGACGCAAAGGCCGGCCGTTGTGCTATCAAGGGGTGAAGGGGAGGCACTCATGAGCGAACGGTTCGAGCGGCATCGGCAGCCGTGGCGGCAGGACGAGATCCAGAAGCTGCACACGCTCGCCGGCAAGGGAATGTCGTTGAAGGCGATCGCGAAAGCGCTGACGCGAAGCGAGGAATCGGTGAAGGACCGCGCGAAGCTCGACAGGGTCAGGATCGCCAAGCTGCGGTAGGCACATTCCACTTTCCTACAGTGAACCAAATAGGTTAGCACCTCCGTGAATTGACGGAGGGTACATTGATGGCGGAACGAGCGAAGGAGCCCCGCTGGGTGATTCCTTTTCTGCGCGCACTGGAGCGGACGGGCGAGGTTCGAACGGCGGCGGAAGACGCGGGGATCGACCATTCGACCGCTTACGCCCGGCGGCGTTCTCACATGCACTTTGCGGCGCGCTGGGACGAGGCTCTGCGCGCGCATTCGGAGGCGGTGAAGCGGAACCAGGCGGAGGAGCTGGAGGCGCTTGCCGGGCTCCCTCTCCCCAACCCCTCCGCCGCCGAAAGGGGAGGGACCGAGCTCGTCGGCGCCGGCTGTCAGCTGAAGAGGGCGGGGCATGGCCGGTGGTCCAAGGCCAGAGAGAAAATGTTTTTCGACGAACTGGCGGCGACGGCGAACGTCAAGCGCGCGGCCAAGGCGGCGGGCGTGTCCCCCAACGCAGTCTATGCACGGCGGATGCGCGATGCGCATTTCAGGGCGAAATGGGCGGCGGTGCTAGAAACCGGCCGCGCCTCGATCGAGATGCACCTCGTCGAAGCGGCCAACAAGAGCTTCGACCCAGACGAGATCGACACCGGCGAAATCCAGCCGAAGGTCAGCGTCGCCGAGGCGATCCGAATCGTGCAGGTGCATGGGTCGAAGAAGCAGCAGGAAATGCTGCCGAACGTCTTTGCCGACCAGGCCGCGTCGATGTCCCCGGACGACGTCGAAGCCGCGCGCGAGCGGCTGTTCAAGAAAATCGAGCGTTTGCGCGCGCGCGAGCGGCCGCGGATGCTGGCGCAAGGCTGGTCGCACGACGGCGATCACGACTGCATGGTGCCGCCAGGCTGGGTGAAGCAGCAGTGAAACTGAAAGGGACCGGCCGGATCCAAAAGGGGATTCGATTCCGACCGGTCCCTTGCCCCCTTCCCGCTCAGGGCGGCGGGAATGTGTTCCCTTAGCGCGAACGCAGTTATTTATACTGATGTGGATTAGCTGGTCGGCTGAGCTTCAGTTGTCGGTATTGCTTGCGGCGTCGTCGTTGCTGGCGGTGGCGGCAGGCTTGGGACGCAGGACGTAGGCGTCGGTCCAGTTGACCTGACCGTCGGTGCTCTTCTGGGCCTGCCCGCCCTTGGTCGGCCAGCGAAGGTCGATATCC
>DASUCP010000086.1:0-10257 GCA_036275975.1 Sphingomicrobium sp. | reverse complement strand
CCCGCTGCGACCCGCTCGACGTAACGGCGCAGCACCGGAGAAAGATAGGCGTCGACCACAGTCGTGTCGCCGCGTCCGATCAGCTTGATCAGCGGCGCGACTTCATTGCTGACAGACACCTGCGTGAAGCCCAGCTCTCGACCGATCTCCGCGAGCCGCTCCTCATGTGCAGCGTGCTTCCACCCATGCATGAGGACGATCGCGAGCGCGTCGATTCCGTCCGCTCGAACGCGAGCGAGCGCCTCCCGCGCCTGCACCTCATCGAGTGGCACCAGCACGTCGCCTTCGACCCCGACACGCTCATCGATTTCGATCACCTGCTCGTAGAGCATGGTCGGCAGCACGATGTGACGGGCGAAGATCTCGGGCCGCGACTGATACCCGATGCGCAGCGCATCGCCGAACCCACGAGTGATCGCCAGCGCCACACGCTCACCCTTGCGCTCGAGCAAGGCATTGGTCGCCACCGTCGTCCCCATTCGGACTTCTTCGACGCTTCCACCCTCCTCCTCGAGAACGCGCCGGATTGCCTCCAGCGCGGCGTCGGCGTACCGGCTCGGATTCTCGGACAGCAGCTTCTCGATGCGCAGCCTTCCGTCAGACGAACGGGCGACCACATCGGTGAACGTGCCGCCGCGGTCGATGGCGAAGGTCCAGCTCGGTTCCACCTGGCCTCTCAAGCAGATGCTAGCAGCCGGCTCAATCGCCGCTGGAATTTCGCTTTGAGCAATAACGCCTCGCCCTTATCACCGCCCCATGGCTGTTCTGGTCACGGGGGCTGCGGGATTCATCGGCGCTGCGACATCTCGGGCATTGCTCGAGCGCGGCGACGAGGTGTTCGGGATCGACGATCTCAACAGCTATTACGACCCAGCCCTGAAGCAGGCGCGGCTCAACAAACTATCCGATGAGTTTGGCTGCCGTTTTCGTTTCGAACGAGTTGATTTCGCCGATGCGAACCATTTGCGCAGCGCTGTCGCAGACGCCTCGTTCGAGACCATCCTCCATCTCGGCGCCCAGGCCGGAGTCCGCTACGGCCTCGAAAACCCGGAAGCGTACGTCCAATCGAACCTCGTCGGGCACTGCAACATGCTCGAGCTCGCACGCACCCGCGAACCCAAGCACATGGTCTATGCCTCCTCCTCGTCCGTCTACGGGGGGAATAAGAGCCTGCCCTTTCGGGTCCAGGACCGGGTGGACCATCCGCTGTCCCTCTACGCCGCGACTAAGAAAGCGGACGAGCTGCTCAGCGAAAGCTATTCCAACCTGTATCGCCTGCCGCTGACGGGCCTGCGCTTCTTCACCGTCTATGGGCCTTGGGGCCGACCTGACATGGCGATGTGGATCTTCACCAAGGCGTTGTTCGCCGGCGCGCCCCTCCCGCTGTTCAACCATGGAGGCATGCGGCGCGACTTCACCTATATCGACGACATTGTAACGGGCGTCCTCGCCTGTTTCGACTCGCCGCCACCGGATGATGGTTCTGTGAAGGCCGGTGGGAGCATGGCGCCTCATGCCCTTTACAATCTGGGCAACAGCCGCAGCGAAGACCTGATGCGGGTCGTCGAGCTGCTCGAGAAGGCAACCGGCAGGAAGGCGGTGCTCGACCCGCAGCCGATGCACATCGGGGACGTCAAGGAGACCTTCGCCGACCTTACTGCGATCAAGCGCGATCACGGCTTTGAGCCGACGACGAGCATCGAGGAGGGCATTCCGCGGTTCGTCAGCTGGTATCGCGAGTACCACGGCCTTTGAGCCTTCCGCCCATCCTGCAGCAGCTTCGAATACCGGTCATCGGCGCGCCGATGTTCATCGTTTCGAACCCGAAGCTCGTGATCGCGCAGTGCACGTCGGGGATCGTCGGCAGCTTCCCCGCACTGAACGCCCGGTCGGCATCGATTCTCGACGAATGGCTTCAAGAGATCACGGAAGCGCTGACTGCGTGGGACCGCGACCATCCCGAGCGGCCGGCCGCGCCGTTCGCTGTCAACCAGATCGTGCACCGTTCGAACGACCGCTTCGAACATGACATGGAGGTCTGCGCCCGGTGGAGGGTACCGATCGTCATCACCTCGCTCGGCGCACGCGTGGAGCTCAATGAAGCGGTGCATTCGTGGGGCGGCATCACGCTCCATGACGTGATCGACGATCGCTTCGCGCGAAAGGCGGTCGAGAAAGGCGCCGACGGAATCATCGCGGTCGCCGCAGGCGCCGGAGGACATGCCGGCCGCTGGTCGCCTTTCGCGCTGCTCCAGGAAATTCGCCTTTGGTTCGACGGACCGCTGATCCTCTCGGGTGCGATTGCCAATGGCGGATCGGTGCTCGCGGCGCAGGCGGCCGGCGCGGACCTCGCCTACGTGGGTTCGCCATTCATCGCCACCGAAGAGGCGAACGCGCCCGAGGGTTACAAGCAAGCGATCGTGGACAGCGGAGCCGCGGATATCGTCTACACAGACCTCTTCACGGGAGTTCACGGCAATTATCTGAAATCGTCGATCGCGAACGCCGGCCTCGACCCTGACAATCTAGCGGGCGTTGACCCGACGGTAATGAAGTTCGGATCCGAAGGTTCGGCCAAGAGCAAGGCCTGGCGCGACATCTGGGGCTCGGGACAGGGCATCGGCGTTATCGACCGAATCCGTCCGGCCGCAGAGCTGGTGGATTTGCTGGCTGAGCAATATGCCGCGGCGAAAGCGCGGGTCTGCGTCGCTTAAGCGGCGCTGCCGCCACTGAGGCCGCGCTCAAGTCGGCCCATGAGAGCTCGCGCGGGGCTTTGCGGCACCTCGGTTTCGAGCTGACCCTCGTCCAGGCGCCTCACGCGAGCATACAGATCGGCGCTCGCGTTGATTAGCTGTTGTGCCGATTCGGGCAGCTGCACGACGACCGCGGGATCGCTGTCCTGGGCATGGCCGAGGCGACGTTCGGGCCGGCGGCCGCCACGTTCCGGGATTTCGCCCGACTCGATCGCCCGCTGAGTCAGGAGCCAGGCAACGATGTGCATGATGCGAGTGGTGACCTTCAGCGACTCGCAGGCGAAACCCACCCGCGCGAAGGGCGCTAGCATCGAACGCTCGTCGCGTGCCGTGTCGTCGAAATAGGAGCGCGCCTCGTCCGCGAGGATCATCGCCTCGGTATAGAGCGAGTCGATGAGCCGGGACGTGATCCGCACCTGCGCCGGCGGAAGATCCGATTCGTCCATCATCGTGAGACTGCCATCGTTCATCCTTTGTTGGAACGCCTGACGGGCCTAGCTGGCGGCGATTTGCGGCCGGTGTCTCCGTTCGGGACAACGCCCCTTAAGCGATAATGTCCGGGATGTTCGAGTCGATCATCAGCTGGATTTGGTCCTTCAGCATCAGTTTGCGCCGCTTCAGTCGAGCGATCTCGAGCTGGTCCCCGACAGGCTCCGAAGAGAGCAGGCGAATCCTCTCGTCGAGCTCGTGGTGCTCTTCGCGCAATGCATCCAGCGTGCGGGGCGGATGATCGTCGTTCATCCCGCCTCGAAGCTTACTCTATCTCGCCTGACGCCGGAACAGCGCGTGGGCTTCGACAATGCGAACCTCAGGCTCGCCGAGCGGAGCGAAGCATCAAGACAAAGGACACAATTCGTGGTTTATTACGGGGCGGTGACATCAGCCTGACGAAAGGAACTGCACCAATGGACAAGGCAATGGTCGAGGAATTGGAGTCTAAGCACCAGGCTCTTCACGCCCTCATCGAGGAAGAAGAGCATCGATCCCATCCCGACGAAGACCTTCTCCACCGCTTGAAGAAAGAGAAGCTGAGACTGAAGGACGAACTAGCCGGCCACCTCACCCACTGAGGCGGCCTTTTTTGTGCGCGGCGACTCGACAGCCGCCGCGCATGCGTTTCATCAATCGTCGCGAGAGACGCGCTCGATCCGTTCGTGGCGCTCCTGGGCCTCGAGAGTCATGGTCGCGATCGGACGAGCCTCGAGTCGGGCCAGGGAGATCGGCTCGCCGGTGACTTCGCAGTAGCCGTACTCGCCTTCGTAGAGGCGGCGGATAGCGCAATCGATCTTAGATATGAGCTTGCGCTGCCGGTCACGCGTGCGAAGCTCGATGCCCCAGTCGGTTTCGCTCGAAGCGCGGTCGGCGAGATCCGGCTCGCGCAGCGAATCAATCTGGAGCTGCGCCATCGTCGCCCGCGATTCCTCGATCATTGCTTCCTTCCAGCCTTTGAGCTTCCGAAGGAAATAGGCCCGGTGCTTCGGGCACATGAACTCTTCACAGTCCTGAGGACTATAGCCCTCCGGAAGGATGATCCTGTCGAACGGTCCGAATTCTTCCCCACCGTAGAGGTCGACAAGTGCAGTCGCCATTAGTCCCTCCCCCGCACATGGACTCCCGCGACCCCCGCGGGAAATCCCAAACGCCGCCGCCTAGCTGCGGCCGGCTCATCCGTGCAGCCGGAGGCAATTCCTGCCGACTTTCCCGGTACTTATCCGGGACAAGGCGGCCGTCCCCAACCCGCGCCTATAGTTACGCTCCAAACGCTTAACAAGAACTGACGAGCGTCAAGTGAAGAAATCGCCAAGCTGTTGCGAATATGGCGCATTTCGCGCCCCGAGGGTTCGCGGTTGCAGCATGCGGATGCGTCGCTCATAGGGTCTGTCGGTGCGTATTTTGATCACCAACGATGACGGCGTGAATGCACGTGGACTGCGCCTCCTGGAGAGCGTCGCGCGTGAGTTCAGCGACGAAATTTGGATTGTCGCCCCTACCGAGGAACAATCGGGCGCCGGCCATTCGCTCACCCTCACCACGCCCGTGCGGCTGCGCCGGCACGATGAGCGGCGCTTCTCGGTGACTGGCACGCCGACCGACGCCGTCATGCTTGCGCTCGCGCACATCATGAAGGACTCGCCACCGGACGTGATTCTGTCGGGGATCAATCGCGGCGCCAATCTCGCCGAAGACGTTACTTATTCGGGCACGGTTTCGGCGGCGATGGAAGGCGCGCTCGCAGGGGTCCCATCGATCGCGCTGAGCCAAGCCTATTCGCGCGAGGGGATGGGCGACACCGTTCCGTTCGCGGCCGCCGAGGCGTGGGCTGACCGGGTGCTCGGTCCGCTGCTCCAGTTTCCGATGGAGCCGAGGACCCTGATCAACGTCAACTTCCCGGCGATCACCGCCGTCCAGGTGAAAGGCATTCGCGTCTGTAGACAGGGACTGCGCGACTACGGCCGGTTGCGGATCGTGCAGCGTACCGACCCGCGCGGTTATGATTATTACTGGTTCGGGCTTGGTCCGATGATGCACACCCCCGGCCATTCGACGGACCTCGAAGCTATCACCGACGGCTATGTGACGGTGAGCCCGCTGCACCTGGACCTGACTCACGATCCTTCGCTTGACGCGTTGCACAAACGATTCGCGGCCACGCCCTAGAGCGCAGCCGCGAAAAGAGATCAGTCTTGGAAAAGCGGATTAGCGCCCGCGTTCGCCCCTCTGACCGGCAGCCGGCGGCTGATTCGTTGAGGCGGCCAGCCACGTCTCCGCGGCATTGCAGGAGCTCGTCAGGTTCTGCGGAACACCAGCCTGGAACGGTCCCGTATACGGCACACATTCCTGAGCGGTGCCGTTGCTGATGCACAGCTGCCCATTGGCCGCGGTCCAAGTTCCGGGGACCGTGTTGCCGCCCGGAGTCATTATCCGAAGCGATCCGCCGGGGTCGAGATAGACGGTGTTGGTGACTCCGTTCGTGGTCACCTGGATCGGCTGACCAACGACCTCAGACCCTGGAGTCCACGCTTGCGCGAACGCAGCGCCGGCGGTCATCGCGATCGTCAAGCCAAATACTGTCCGTGCGAGATACCAGCTCTTCATGACGCCTCTTCCCTTCCGATCAGAGCGAGACGGTGAACGCAGCCTCAGGCGGGGCTGTTCCCGTTATTGTTGTGATGCCGAAGCACGAAATAGAGGGCCACGCCGCCAGCAAGCGCAAGGAGGCCGATCAGCAACGGACTGATGCCAAGGCCGGTGCCGGCAGGCTCGACCGGCGGCACCGGAATCGGCGCCGGCGGCGGAGTTGCAGCGGCAGGCGGCGCGTCGACGGCGGGAAGGACGCAGCCTCCAGCCGGCGCTTGCGCAACGGCCGCGGCAGCGGCGGCTCCGCAGACGGCGGCCGCTGAAGCGCCTCCGCTCATCGCACTCAAGACTGCCCAAGGATCGACCTGCGACGGTGCAGGCTGCGTCGCGGCGATTGCAGCTGTAGAGCTGAAGACCATCGATCCCGCGACAAGAACACCAACGACGCGCTTATACGCAAAGCCGGTCATGTGCTTTCTCCTGGCGCAGCGGGAACTTGCCCCCGCAAGAGACGAAGTGAAACGCCTTAGTCCAAATGAAAGTTGCATTCCAGCATTACGAATAATTTTTAGACGAAGATTAATGCAAAAGAGCAACAGCTCTTCCCCGACACGACGGTTGCAAGCGGTCCCTTGGCGCTGTCGCGCTCGCCTGTTAGCGGCGCGGCGATGACCAGCCCGCCGCTACCCGAATGGACCCCGCACGAAGCGGTGTGGATCGGATTCCCGAGCGATCCGGAGCTATGGCTTGGCGACCTGAAGTTGGCCGAGCGCGAAGTCGCGGCGTTCGCGAAGGCCGTTAATGCCGGCGGCAAGGGCGAGAAGGTGCGGCTGGTCGCTGCACACGAAGGCGCTGCCGAAAGCGCGCGGCAGCTTGCTCCGTTCGCAGAGGTCATCGTCGAGAAGTTCGGCGACATCTGGCTACGCGACACGGGCCCGATCGTGCTCGGAAGCGGCAAGCGCCGGATCGCGCACGGCTTCAGCTTCAATGGCTGGGGCGGCAAATATGACCTGGAGGGCGACCAGGATATCGGCGAGCGACTGGCGAAGAGTGCCGGCCTTCAATTCGACAAAAGGGATTGGGTGCTCGAGGGCGGCGCGATCGACGGCGACGGCTCAGGGACGGTGATCACCACCGAACAGTGCCTGCTCAATCCGAACCGCAACACGCTCACGCGCGAAGAGATCGAGCAGCGCCTCGACCGCGACCTCGGCTTCGAGCGAGTGGTGTGGCTCGGCTCCGGCCTGCTCAACGATCATACCGACGGCCATGTCGACAACCTCGCGCGCTTCGTAGCGCCGGGGCGGGTGGCGATCCCGACGGCCGCCAGGGCCGATCCCAATGAGGCCGTCTATAAAGATGCGGCGCGGCGGCTGCGCTCGACGAAGCTCGACGTCGTCACCCTGCCCTCGCCGGGCCGGATCACGGACGAGGACGGCGACGTGATCCCGGCGAGCTACATGAACTTCTACATCGGCAATGCCGCGGTGATCGTCCCGCAATACGGAGCCGACAATGACCGAGCGGCGGTCGACGTGGTGCAGGCGCTTTTTCCCGATCGAACCGCAATTGGCCTTCGCGCCGACCATATCCTGACCGGCGGTGGAAGCTTCCACTGCATCTCGCAACAGGTTCCTGCCTAGCTGCGGCTCCTCAGCGGAGCACCAGGTCCGCCAGGATAAAGATCGCAATTATAAGGAAGATAGTGCCGACGGTGCGGTTCACCCACACTCTCGTCGTTGCGCGATTCATCGCTCGGGCAAGGCCGTTGCCGGTGGCGATGTAAATCGAACCGATTACGACATCGATCGCCATCGCGACGAGCGCCAGCAGAACCAGCTGAGACACCACGGGACTTCTTGCGTCCACGAACGGAGGCAGCAGGGCGACGATATAGATCAGCGACTTGGGATTGCTCATGGCAACGAAGATTCCGTCGCGAAACGCATGGGCCGAAGGCTTCCGATT
This sequence comes from Sphingomicrobium sp., assembly GCA_036275975.1. Lineage (GTDB taxonomy): Bacteria > Pseudomonadota > Alphaproteobacteria > Sphingomonadales > Sphingomonadaceae > Sphingomicrobium. Next base: position 2,458 of record DASUCP010000086.1, on the reverse strand, counting down.
TGGCTGCTCTTGTTGGACGCCGCCTGCGGAGCGGAGGGCGCCGAATCCGAGCCAAGCGAGATATGAAGCGCCGACGAAGGCGAGCAGATGCAAGGCTAGCGGCAAGGTCGTGGCCAGTGTTCCGAGGCCGAGCGCGGCAAGCGACCACCACCAGACGTAGCCGAGCTGAACCCCGGCGAGCGCCGCTGCGCCCGAACGCCCGCTCCGCCACACCGACTGACCCATGATGAACAACATCGAGGGTCCGGGGACGAGGCTCGCCGCGGCGGACATCAACGCGAATGCTCCGAGCTTTTCGGCACTGATCATCGCGGGCACTTGGCCGGCGACGAGCGGTTCGACAAGCCAAGCCACAGCTTCTCGCATTGGCGAGCGACACTGACTACATGCGCGCTCCATGACCAAGCTTACCGTCGCCGCACTTCAGCTCGCCTTTTCCGAAGACACGGTCGGCAACATTCGCGCGGTCGCCGAGCTCGTGCGCGAGGCGGCGTCGAAGGGCGCGGAGGTCGTGCTTCCGCCCGAGCTGTTCGAAGGGCATTATTTCTGCCGCGTCGAGGACGAGAGTTTCTTCGGCAACGCCCGCCCCACCGCCGAGCATCCGTCGGTGGTTGCAATGCAGGAGCTGGCCAAGGAGCTCAAGGTCTGGATCCCGACCAGCTTCTTCGAGGCCGATGGTCCGCATCATTACAACAGCCTTGCGATGATCGGGCCCGACGGAGAGGTCGCCGGCGTCTACCGCAAGAGCCACATCCCAGACGGGCCCGGCTATGAGGAGAAGTTCTACTTCCGGCCCGGGAACACAGGTTTCAAGGTGTGGAACGGCCCGCACCATTCGACGCTCGGCGTGGGCGTCTGCTGGGACCAATGGTACCCGGAGACGGCGCGCGCGATGACGCTGATGGGCGCGGACATCCTCTTCTATCCGACGGCGATCGGATCCGAGCCGCATGACCCGGACCTCGACACATCACGGCTGTGGCGGCGCGCGATGATCGGCCATGCGGTCTCGAACGTCGTGCCCGTGGTCGCCGCCAACCGCATCGGCACCGAGCACGGCCAGCGCTTCTACGGCCACAGCTTCATCTGTGACGAGCGTGGCGACATCCTCGCCGAGTTCGGCGCCGAGGAAACGGGCGTGCTGGTCGCGACGCTCGACCTTACCCAGGCGAAGGAGCATCGCGCCGCCTTCGGCTTCTTCCGCGACCGCCGGCCAGAGCTTTACGGGCGGCTTACCGAGGACATTTGAGCTCCAGCGCTCGTTCGAAAACCATCTCGAACATGCCTTGATCGAGTCGACCGGTATTCTGATTGTACCTTGAGCAATGGTAACTCGAGAGCAGGGTCCGCCCGTCTCGAGCAATGGCTTCCGCTCCATGGCCGAATGAGGTCGATGCAGTCGGAAGACCTAATGCCCGTGCCGACACGACATGGGCAATTCGACCCAGCGCGACGAGAATGCGAACGTGGGGCAGTGCAGCCAGTGCTGCCTCGAAATAGTTGCGGCATGTCGCGACTTCCGCGGGCTCGGGCTTGTTCCCGGGCGGCAGGCATTTGACAGCATTGAGGATCATCGCGCCCTTGAGCTGCAAACCATCGCCCGGGCTAGCTCGGTACTCACCTTCAGCCAGGCCGAACTTCAGCAAAGTGCCGTAGAGCAACTCGCCGGCATAGTCGCCGGTGAACGGTCGCCCCGTGCGGTTCGCGCCGTGCTTGCCCGGAGCGAGGCCGACGATCGCCAGCCAGGCATCCGGATCGCCGAACGCCGGCACCGGAGCGTTCCACCAGTCGGGATGCTCGGCGCGGCACTCGTGTCGGAAGCGCACCAGCCGGGGGCACAAAGGGCAGTCGCGCGGTGCTTCCGCTTGCGGGATCGGCGACAGGTCGGCGGGCTGGAGCACTCCTTGTCATTGCGAGCAACGCGGTGACGAAGCAATCCAGTTGCACGGCTAGATTGCGTCGCTGCGCTCGCGATGACAGGGCAATGCAGTGTCCCACCTCTACGCCATCGCTCTCGGTTCGAACCGCCGGCACGGGCGCTACGGCCCTCCTCCGCGTGTCGTGGAAGCGGCGATTGCCATGCTCGACGAGGAGTTTGGCCTTTTCGACGCCTCGCCGATCATGCTCAGCAAAGCCGTGGGACCGGCGGGTCGCGAATTTGCCAATGCAGTCGCCCTGATCGAAAGCGACTTGGAGCCGACAGAGATGCTGAAGCAGCTCAAAGCCATTGAGCGCGACTTCGGCCGTCGCCCCGGCAAACGCTGGGGGCCGCGAGTTCTTGACCTGGACATCGTACTTTGGAGCGGTGGCGAATTCGTTTCGCGGGGTCTCACCATTCCCCACAAGCAGATCGAGAAGCGTAGCTTCGTGCTCGAGCCGCTCGCAGCGGTAGCGCCCGGCTGGCGAAGTCGTGGATTGACGGTTCGGCAGCTAAGCGAACGCCTGTCGCGAAGACGGC
>DASUCP010000085.1:0-4215 GCA_036275975.1 Sphingomicrobium sp. | reverse complement strand
CTTGTCCGCGAAGGTGCCGGGCGGGAGCTTGCCTCCGAGGATGTCGCTGATGGAGTAGTGAGGGAACGTCCTCGCAGGGCCGCGATAGTTGATGAGCATCTGGCCGAGCTCGTCGGTGGGGACCAGCCGATCGCCGATCTGAACGCCCTCCACGCCCTCCTCGCGCACGCGTACCGCGAGCGCGGGCTTGCCTAGGTAGTGCCATACGCTCAAGACGGAGAGCGGCGGAAACAGGTCGTCTCCGTCCTGGATCACCAGCGGCATCCACCGCACGACACCGTCGGGGTCCGTCGCCACGGTGAAGTAGCCGGACGAGGGCGCCGCTGCGGTGAACATCGCCAGGTTCCCCTGCGGGGCGTAGGCCTTCATGAGCGGCACGGACGTCGCGCTCCGATCCGCGTAGAGCACCATGGGATACTTCGAATCGGCGATGCCCTGGAGCTGGCGCCCGATGCCGGTCTGGTTCAGCTTGTAGCCGACCTCGGCTTCGCTCATGTGAAAGAAGTAACCCAGCACGATCGCCGCCTTCGACCGCTCGAGCGCGCGCGCCAGGATGCGATCGTTGTCGGCGTCCGCTCGACTCTCGCGGATGAGCTCCGCGAGCCCCGGACTTCCGACGTGCAGAGAGTCGACCTTCTGCGCGAGCTGATCGACGAGCTTCAGGCGCGAGTTCTCGTCGGGCTCGCTGAACGTGACGTCGAAGGCAATCACTTTGGCACCGTCGCGGGACAGCGCATCGACCAGCGCCGCGATCTTCGACCGCGGCCAAGGCCAGCGGCCTTCGACCTGCATGCTCTTCTCGTCGATCGCCGCCAGCACGACGGTCGGCTTGGGCGCGATGGGGCCGCGGGTGCGGAAGCGCAGGTCAAGCCAGTTGAGCTCGATCCGGTCGAGAACGGGCGTCCCGACCGCGAAGAGGGCAACGACGACCGCGATCGTGCCCAGCGCGAGCCACACGGGGTGGAGCAGCACAGGCTTGAGCCGCCTCAGCCACAAGCGCGCGAACCGGAGGCGGGCGAGCAGGCGTTTCATGCGGCGACGCTATACGTCACACGTCGATTCGCGACGCCGCGGCTCGGGCAATGCCCGGTGCCGGGAAGCGTCCCGGGGGCGGGGAACGATATAGCCGCGCGCCGGCCGCGGGCTACGGCAGCACGAGAGAGACTCGCGCGAACAACATCCGGGTCGGCTGCAGCGTCGGGTTGCGAACGTCCGTGTCGAAGAAATTGAATTTCCTGTCGGTCAGGTTTGCGCCGCCCACCGCGATGAATCCGTAGCGCTTGGGCAACCGGTAGGTCAGCATCGCGTCCACGACGGCGAACGACGAGCTGACGTCGGTTCCGTCGACGAGTGTCCCGTTCTGATGAACGTACGTCGCGGTGACGTCGGCGCCGAATCCCGATGGATGGAAGAACTTCGCGGCGAGCGGGAACCGATTCGTCTTCAGATCGATCGGCACATCGGTCAACCCTTCGGACTTCACCCGCTCGTAGAGGTACTGCGCGCCCAGGGCCCACCAGGGATGGGGCGCCCAGAACGCATAGGCGCGACCGAAGTATTCCTTGACGTCCTCGTTCTCGAGGACGGGGTTCTCGGGATCCTCGACGTTGATGAAAGGCGTATGCAGATTTCGCTTGGAGACTTCCGCGCCGACGAACACCTGGTTGCCGAATTTCTGGTCGATTCCCACCCCGTAACGCCATGACGACGAACCGTTGACGTCGTCGAAGAACTGCTCGAAACCGGCGACCTGGGTGGGCTCCAGCGTCTGGTCCGTCACCAGCGTGCGCTTCAGGACCCGGAAAGCGGCGGCGCGCACCGTGGTGGCCGGCATGGGATTCCAGATCACGCCGAACTTCGGGTTCACCTGGTCCTTGTTCGGGAAGTTTATGCTGTCCCCGTTGACAAAATCGCCGCTGGCCCCGGCCGTGAACGTCAGGTTGCTCACGGGCTTGAAATAGCCGTAGGCGTACACGTTGAAGTGGCGGATGTCGGTGCTCGAGGTGTCCATGAGCTCGAAGTCACCGGGACCGTCGGGCGGGGGGATGAACAAATCGACCGTCGTGTCGAGATGCCCGTTGACGTCGGCGAAGCCCAGCCCGCTCACCAAGTTGAATTGCGACGAGCGGAAGAGATATTGCAATTCGGCGCTCGTCGCTCGTGACGGATTGCTCAGCTTGAGCAACGTGACCGGCTCACCCAGCGAGTCGTCCGTCACCGTCGCCCTGGAATTCTGATAGATGACCGATGCCAGAACGATGGACGAGGGGGAGAACGAATATCGGAAGCCGACGCGAGCGGTGTCGGTATTGGTCTTGTCCCTCTCTCCCGGCGAAAAGGCTTCCTCGAAGAAGCGCAACGCCACGTCGCCCGTCTTCAGGTCGCGATGCCGGTATTCGGCCTGGACGCTCGCTTGCGGCGAAAAGTCGTATTGCGCGAAGGCATCGAAGATCTGATCGTTCTGATCGGCGTTCTCCCGGAAGCCGTCGGTCTTGAACCCCGAATAGCCGACGCTGAAGGCGCCCTTGCCTGCTATCCCGGAGGCAATGGCGTCCCCGGCATAGGTGCCGTTTTCGCCGGCCATGCCGTTCAACTGCGCGGTGTAGCCGTTGCTCGTGAACAGCGGATTGAACTCGCTGAACGAGGCCGTCCCCGGCCCGCCCGAGCTGATCAGCAGGAGGTTGCTGACCGCGGCGCGCGGCTGCAGCGGCGTCATGTTGATCGGCTGCAGCAGCTGCGACTGCAGGAGCTCGCTCACCCGGCCGATCTCGTGCCGCGGCAGCACCGAATACGTGTCTGCCAGGAACCGGTGCGCCGAGAAGTTGGTCGGATCGGCGTCGACCGACTTGAACCCTTCGACGAGCGCAAGCTGCTGGAAGCCGAGGTCGGTGTAGATGCGCGCCAGGCTTGCGCTCCGCGCCGCGTTGTCCGAATCGAGCAGCAGCTCCGAGCGGTACACCGCCCGGTTGTCGTTGAGCGCGATCGCCTTCTCCATCTCCTGCAGCGCCTCGACCGGCCGGTTCGTGGTCTGCTTCTGGATCGCGTCGTAGAAGTGCGGCGTCGGATCGTTGGGATCGAGCTGCTTCGCCATGTTGAATTCGCGCTCGTCGAGCGGATAGCGCTTCTCCTCGTAGTACGCCTTGCCGAGGTAGCTGCGCACCAGCGCGTTGGTCGGGTCGAGGCTTGCGGCGATCTCGATGTCGCGCGCCCCTTGGTCGAGCCTGCCGTCCCGGATCTTCGCGAGTCCGAGGCCGAGCCTGGGCAGCGGATCGGCCTGGTCGAGCCCGATCGCCTTCTCGAACGCTTGACTCGCCTCCGCGGTTCTCATCTGCGTGAGATAGGCGAAACCGAGCACCGTCTGAGTCCGCGCCAGGTTCGGATCGAGCTCGGCGGCTTTCTGCGCTGCGGCCAGCGCCTTGTCCAGCTCGCCGAACGAGGATTGGAGCTCCGCCAGCCGCGCAAACGCCAAGGCATTCTGCGGATCCAACGCGACCGCCTTCTCGATGCTGGCCCGAGCGCCGGGCAGATCGAAGCGGGCCTGTTGCGCGTAGGACAGCGCGATCCATCCGGTGGCCGAATTCGGATTGGCGGCGACGTTCTTCTGGGCGATGTCGAGCGCCCTGTCCTTATCGTTCTGGACCAGCGCGACGATCGACTGAAGGCTCAGCGCGTTGGCGTCGCTGGCGCCGAGCTGGAGAGCGCGGTCGATATCGGAGCGGGCCGCGTCCACGCGGCCGACCGCCAGCAACAGATGCGCCCTGTAGGCGAAGAAGCGCGGATCCCTCACGTCGGCCGGAGCGCTCTCCACATCCTGCAACGCCCTGGCGAGATCTCCCTTCGCGTAGGCCTCGTTCGACCGGCGGACCATGCCCTGCCAATCGGTACCCGCCGGGAATTCGTCGGGACGAAAATAGACCACTGGCGGGTAGTACAGCGCCCATTGGACAGCATCCCGCGGCCGCAGCACGGTGCGCAGTACGGGCGCTCTGCCCGCCTGTGCAACGCCCGATTGACCGCTGGCGAGCGACAGGCTCCCGGCCGTGTTCTCCGCCAGCACCGTGCCTTCGAACACGGTGATCAGCGTCTGCTCGGATTCCACGCCGACGAAGAACTCCGTCCCGCGCACGCCGGCGACGGTGAACGGCGTATTGACTTCGAGGCTGCGGGGACCGCGGCTGAAGATGTTGGTCGCGCCGCGAAGCAGATCGACTATGC